>CAUABN010000162.1:0-4111 GCA_958427275.1 uncultured Anaerotruncus sp. | reverse complement strand
ATCAGCAGGCTAAATGCAGGGTTAATGGAGTATCGTTTCAAGAGTTTTACAACCGCAAAACTGCTCAAAATTGCAGGCAGAAGAAAATATATATGATAATTACTTATATAGCTGTGCGCAAATGATTCCCAAAACAGTGAAAGAGGATTGCCTGTTAAATCAAGAAGTCCTCCATTCGCAATAAAGTCTTTAACATTTTTCGCATTACGCCAGAAATAAATATAGTTTCCCGTGTCGTTATAACTCGTCCTCAAGAATGAGAAACACGTCATCCACACGATCACGGCGATCATGAAGATATCCGCTTTACGTAGCATGAAATGCCGACGTCCGGTCTGAGGCCCCTCTAACTGCGCAGACGTCGGATAATAGACTTGGGACAGGTACATCAGAAAGACGCAGCCCCAATAAAGTAAAATCAGTTGCCGCATCCTCAGTTCCTCGCTGTCACAGGAAGCATAAGTCCCTCTATGGTCTGCGCCACTACAATGTGCTTGTCAAACTTCCGCTCGATGAGGGCGCGTCCGCAGCGACCCATCTGCTCCTGCTCAACATGTGTTTTGCCAGCAAATTCACGGAAGAAATTCGTCAGTGCTTCCGCATCCTGTGCGGGGCACAGATACCCGCTGACGCCGTCCTCCACCGCCTCACGGCAGCCGGGGATATCACTGGTAATGAGAGCACGGCCGGTGGCGGCACCCTCCAGCAGAACGTTGGACATGCCCTCGTGGTAAGAGGGCAGCACGACGCAGTCCGCCGTTTCATAGAACGGATGCATATCCGTCCGGAAGCCGTGGAACTTGATGATACCGTCAGCAACCAGTTGGTCGACTGTTTCCTTGTAGGCATCCTCGTAAAAGCCCACCACGTCAAAGGCGACCTTCTCACCAAACTCCGCCTTGACGGTTTTCGCGGCGGCGAAGAACTCGTCCACGCCCTTTTCCTTCATAATGCGTCCGACAAACAGGAAACTACACACGCCGTCATTCTGCATAGGGGCATAGGGATATTCGTCCAGATTAATGCCCGCGCCGGGGAGTATCTTCATCTGGCGGGCGGAGATGATATTTTTATGTAGGAAGAACTGCGCGTTCTCCTCGTTCTCAAAGAACACTGTTCTGGCCTTCTGCAAAGCCCCGCGGTACATGGCGGTCACGACAGAAGACAGCAACGGCTTTTCAAAAGCCGTGCCAAGTCCCTGAACATTCGTAAAGTACGGGATGCCGCGCGCCTTGCACGCGCCGCCCATATAGATATTCGGTTTTATCGAATATGTTATCACAATATCGGGGGCAATTTCATCAAGCATTGCCCGGTATGCCTTTGCAAGCCTTATATCCTTTACGGGATCGACACTGCGTCTGTCAAGTTTCGTATCTATACACAGCAGTCCCATGGCTTTGAAATCGTCCTCATGCCCCACGAACGGCATGCTGAGAACGACCTCATGCTCGCGCATGAGCGCTTCGATAAGCTCGCGACGAAAGCGATAAAGCATGTATGTATGAGTGATTGGTTGCAATAAGGATTTTCACTTTTTGATCTCCATCCTGTACATCTCGCCCGTGCCGCCCGCGACCACTCCGTCGCCGCGCAGAATATTCCAGAGCTGCGGTATTTCGTCAAGCGACGTGCGGCGCAGGAATCTGCCGACGCGTGTTATATACTGATCCGGATTTTCCAGCAGATGAGTAGGCGTATCGTGCGGCGTTGACATCTTCATACTGCGGAATTTATACAGTTTGAAATGCTTTTTATGTGTACCGACACGTTTCTGACTGAAAAAGACGGGACCGGGATCATCTATCTCTATAGCAATGATAATGATAAGAAACAGCCACGACGACAATACAAGTCCGGCAAAAGAAAGTATTATATCGAGCATCCGTTTTACGAATTTCTTATGCATCAGATCTTCTTTCCTGTTCTTTTTCATTTTCATCGTTCATCGTATCTACGTTTGGCATGAGACCCGTAGCGCGCACCGATCGGCGTATGTGCAACCCGTTCGGCACAAAGCTTCAAAAAGCGCTCACAAACCCGTCAATTATACAATTATACATTTTATTATATCACGTGCATAGAGAAAATGCAAGTGTTTGAACGCCCAAACAGGCATACTTATTTTTTACTTTGACGTTTTTTGTGCATTTTTATGGGCTGCCGAGCGTTTGCGCGGCAGCCCATAAATTTATTTTCTTTCCGAGTTGGATTTTGCTATTGCTTCCCTCTGCGCCTCGGTGAGCGTACCGATGTGCGCATCCTCGTATTTTTCGTTCACGACAGTCAGGTGGACCCGCTTCTGCGTTGCAAAAGTCACCGTGGTGAATCCGTTTGTAAACACCTCTTCCCCGTTATACGGCGCATAGCTCATCGTATAATTGTTCTTTGAGCTTCCCTCGCCGTTTTTGAGTCTGAAGGTATAAAGCGGATCATAACTGCCGAAATCGACGACCGCCCAGCTGATTATTTCGGGCATATCCGAGAAGTTCTTGTCGTAATAGTAATGATCCTTACGGTCGCACTCGGTATAATAGGTCTCATCATCGCTGCGGCGGAGCGGGAACCGCTCTGACGGCTTCATGATGATATACTCGCCGGTCCCGGAATTCTTGATGTTGAAGTTCTTATCCCTGTCCGCGTTCCCGTCAAAAATGAACACCCTGACGTTTTCGGGGATCCTCCAGAATTCACGGAAATCCGCTACCGTTGCGCGGTATTTATGCGAATCGGAATTATAACACCATACGACAAAGGTCTCGCCGGGAGCTATCACGCCGTCGGCATATCCGGGGTTCACCGGACGGGCGACATCGGTTCCGGTCCAATACTTATCGTATTCGCCCCATGGCGCGTCGATCCAGTCAGCTCCCGGAAGGATAGGCGTATATTCCTGCACCGAGCGCTCAAACCAAGTCGAAACGCTCGTGGCTCCGCTTCCCTGATAGCCTATCATGTAGTCAAAGATATTTACGGCTTCCTTGGCATTGTTATACATTTCAAAGCACTCAAAGGGATCGGAGTTGGGGCTTGTCTTATACGCGGCAAGCGTAGAATCGCCGCCGTACTGATCGGCTGATATTTCGGTGATTATTATCGACGGGCGGTCATTGTTGTTGACAAGCCCGACAGTTTTTTCCGGAACGGTGCGGACAAGCGTTGTCAGCGTTTTTGCAAACGCTGCGCGCTGTGCATCGTCGGGACGTCCCACCGACGCATCGGCGTAACCGTTCACCTTTTCAAGATGCATGCGCTTTTTGGACGCGAACGCTGCCGCAGTGTACCCGTTCTGCGCCGCAGGTGCATCGGTCGCAGGGAGATAGCTCACTGTCCGGTTCGTCTTTGCCTCGGCGCCTTCGGTCTTGAGCTGAGATGCGAGCGGCTCGCTCGTAAAATCCACCACCGCCCACGAAATGACCTCTTCGAGCGTTTCGTATGTCTCATCGGGATACGGATCGCGCTTATTGTCGCGTTCGACGTCATATTTTTTATCCGCCGAACGGCGCGCCGGGAATCTCTCCGAACTGTGCATTATGATGTATGTTCCCGTTGCATTGTTTTTCAGCTTGAAGTTGTTCGGTCCGTCTACATCGTTACCGTCGATAATAAACACCTTTACGCCGTCCGGAATGCTCCAGAACCTGCGGAACTGCTCCACGGTGCAGTTTATGCGGTGAGACGCGGCGGAATACACCCAGATGACAAATGTCTCACCGGGCTTCACCGTGCCGTCCGCACGCGCGGGGTTTACCGGGCGTTTCACAGACGCATTCTTCCAGTATGTATCGTAGGCGGAATAAGGAGCGTCTATCCAGTCCGCGCCGGGATAGACAGGTGTATAGCATTGGATCGACCGCTCAAAGAAATCGGGGCTTTTTGTGGGGGATGCGCCCTGATATCCGATCATGTAGTCATATACATTTAGCTCGCGGTCGGAGTTGTTATAGACAGATATGAATTCGTAAACGTCGGAGTTGGGATTGTTCCCCGCACCGTCGTTGTATTTGGGATTGATATTTGCGGCGTTATCCGGGCTTCCGTACTGATCGACGCCTATCTGCGTTATAAGAAGCTCGGGATATTCCCCATTTCCGTTTCCCGCCGCCATTAC
>CAUABN010000161.1:0-4133 GCA_958427275.1 uncultured Anaerotruncus sp. | reverse complement strand
GAAAGTCAAAAAAATTGAGAAAAGCCATTTTCAATATGTGTTTTATCACATATACTATTAATGAGACTGATCGTAAGGAGATGTTTGAAGCTGTTTGAGATCGAATATTACGAAAAAAGTGATGGTACATACCCCGCGGAGGAATTCATTCTTTCACAGATTATAAAAATGCAGGCAAAGATATTTCGTCTCCCTGAGCTTCCGGAGCTTAAAGGCAGCGATCTGCGCGAGCCGTATTCGCGGCTGATTCCGGATGGGATATTTGAGATCCGCGCCGTTCGGGGAAATAATATAACGAGGATCCTGTACTTTTTTGTTGTAGGTAAAAAGATCATTCTTACCAATGGCTTTGTTAAGAAAACTCAAAAAACTCCCTCAGGAGAGATGCATTGGCTAAAAAGTACGTGCTGATTACGAAATGAGAAAGGATAATATGTAATGGGAAAAAATTTCAGAGAAACGCTGAATCAGCAGCTGAAAAATCCGGAATTCAAGGAAGAATGGGATGAGCTTGAACCGGAATATCAGATAATTAAGGCAATGCTCAGCTCGCGTGCCGAGAAATCTATGACTCAAAAGCAGCTGGCTGATATTACCGGTATATCACAGGCGGATATCAGCAGGCTTGAAAACGGTAATGCCAATCCGTCGCTGCGTACTCTTGTGCGGTTGGCGGACGGTATGGGAATGAAATTAAAATTGGAGTTTGTTCCCGTAAACCGCTGAAGGGTGATTGTGATTATCAGCGTCCATATGTGCAATAAAATCTGATAAAATCCTTATAAAATCGCACTATTCGTATATACCGCGGCGGGCGTCCATGATATAATGATATCAACAAGAGTGGCGCACTGCGCCGGGAGGATCAGATGGACAGACTTACAAAAATCGGTGATGTTCGCGCCAAAAGTGCTCGCGAGGTGAAGACCTCAAGGCTCGGTATCGGCTTTGAAAAGCTCGACCGCGCGGTTTTTGATCCCGAAAAGGCTTACGCGCCGCTTGCCAAGATCGGCGTAAAATATGTGCGCATCCAGTCGGGCTGGCAGCGCACCGAGCGCGAGAAGGGAAAATACGATTTTTCATGGCTCGACGGCATAGTTGACCGTCTTATTTCCGACGGCATGATACCGTGGATGAACATAGTTTACGGCAACGAGCTGTACGATGAGCGCGCTGCCGAGGCTTACGGCGCGGTAGGCTGCCCTCCGCTTTTCTCGGACGAGGCTTTTGAGGCGTGGATCGCCTATGTGCGTGCGCTTGTCGCTCACTTCCGCGGCAGAGTGCGCGATTACGAGATATGGAACGAGCCGGACGGCCGCGGCACCTGGAAGTGCGGATCCGATCCGCTCGATTATGCGCGTCTTGCCATTCCCACGGCTCAGGCGATACACGAATGCGATCCCGACGCCCGTGCGCTCCTCGGCGCGATGTGCCGTGCGAACATGGTTTTCTTTGCTGGTCTTGCGGAGGCGGGAGCCTTTGATGTCTGCGATGCGCTGACTTATCACTGCTACACGCCGAGCGACAAGGTAATGGCTGACAGCATACGCTCCATGCGTGCGCTTTGCGACTATTACAAGCCCGGCATGCCCGTCATACAGGGGGAATCCGGCGCGCAGTCCCGCAGCGGCGGCAACGGCGCTCTCAAGCAGGGCGTCTGGAGCGAGCGCCGGCAGGCGAAGTACATGGCGCGGCATCTCATCATAGATCTTCTCGGCGGCGCCGAATTTGCCTCCTATTTCTCCTGCATGGACATGATCGAGGCGCTCAACGGCAAAAACGGCGACACGGCAAGCTGGCTCGACTACGGATATTTCGGTGTTCTCGGCGCTGAATTTGACGAAAACGGTTTTGCGATAGGCGACTACAAGCCCAAAATGTCCTACCGCACGCTTCAGGTTCTTGCGTCGGTGCTTTCCGGCGAATGGGAGGTCCGCGATCTGCCCGTTATGCCGCGCCCCGACGTCTCCAAGCGCATTTTCGGCACCGATGTCAACGATTTTGAGACGCTTTCGGGTGGCTTTGTGCGTCCGGACGGCAGCCGCGCATATGTTTACTGGCATGCATCCGATCTTATGACTTCCGAGTACGAGGCGACAGTGACTCTTCATGCGGCGGGTTGTCCCGGTGAGGTGCGTCTTGTGGATCTTCTTGACGGCAGTGTTTATTCTCTGCCCGAGAGCGTTGCCGAGCCGCGCGGCGACGGCAGGTGGATATTCCACAACCTTCCCATCAAGGATCACCCCATGCTCCTCACCTTCGGCGGATTTTTTGAACTCGGGTGACGTTTCTGCAAATTTGTAGCTTCATACCCCGATGGTGAAATGAGTGCTGTTTTATATCTACAAGTCATTATTGTCTTTGGTCAAGGCGCGTAAGCGACTTGACTCGGCGGGGTAACCGATTTTTGAAATCTTATCACAACTATATTCCCCGCCTTACATCAGAACATGAAGTAACTTACCAATGAAAATAGAGATTTATATCCGCTCTCTTTTTTAGTTTTTACGACAAATTAATAATGAAGATTTCCGCTTGCGGAAATCGACCGCACACCCGCGAAGCGGAATATATCACATCGCGCCGGAGATATATCACTTTCTCTCCTCGTCTGGTATAACCTTTCACCATATTGGAAATACTCCATTGTGAAGCCGTAAGGCTATTACATCCTTTGGAGGTAAATAAATATGGTTATGGACAGGATCGCAATGATAATTGCGATAATCGGTTCTCTCAACTGGGGCAGTGTGGGGCTTTTCAAGTTCGACATCGTTGCCTGGATATGCGGCGGACAGACGTCGATCGCCGCGCGCATAATCTATACTGTTGTGGGTCTGGCGGGTCTTTGGTGCATTTCGCTTCTTTTCCGCTCCCGCGAGAGTCTTGAAGAGAGCGTCGAATAAAAATATGGGTCTGTTAAAAACATCAAGCTTTTAACAGACCCTATTTTTAATGCGATCGCGGTGGTTATTCTTATTTTATCGCGCCCATTGCGGCGCCTATGAGGTGCGCGTCCTCGGCGTTTGCGGCTTCGGCGACAGATATCCGGCTATTGCCGAGCGCCCGCCTCAGCTCCGGCAGAAACAGCGCGGCATCGCGTGATATCTGCCCGCCGAGCATAAGCGTATGCGCGCCGTATTCACCGAGTATCGGTGCGAGCAGCTCGCCGAGCAGACTTCCTGTCTCTGCATAGACCTGCGCGGCTGCCGCATCTCCCGCCGCGGCGAGTTCGGCGATCTCGCGTGCATCCGGCATATGACCGGTCGGCTGACCGGCAATGCCTGCGGCATCCGCATACCGCTTTACAATGCCGCGAGCCGAAATAAGCTCCTCCGCCTCGGTGCCGTGCAGCGGCGCGCGGTATATGCTTACCGCCGGACCTCCGTTTTCGGCGAGCAGCGGCTTACCGTCCCGCATCAGCGCAAAGCCAAGTCCCGTGCCGAGCATGACTGCGGCAACGCAGCCCCGGCTGCCCGCTCCGTCCGGCAATGCGCGTGACGCGCCGAGGATAAACGCCGCCGAGTCGTGCATTATATGCACACGCAGTCCGGGGAAGTCCTCGCCAAACCACGGCAGTACGGACATGCCGTAAAGCGCTGTGTACTTATGCGTCATGCGGAAGGTCCCCGTTTTATAATCAAATGGACCGGGCGTGTCCATTCCTACGGCGGATATCTCATATCCTGCCGCCGCCGCGCGCGCTTTGGCGCGCGCGGCAAGCGCGCGGTATGCGGCGCGGATGCTCTCCGGCGAGCCGCCGGAGGAATCCGCCGCTTCCTTATCGTGCGAACCGGGGAGAACCCGCAGGTCCTCGTCTACCAGTCCGCATTTGAGAAAGCTGCCTCCGGCATCGAGCGTATAAATGCATTTTTTCATTATACTCCGCGCTTGAGCATTGTCTTGTGCATTACCGTCCATGTTCCGGGCTTGTTGTTTATAAGCTCGACCTCGCCCATGGATGCGGGAATGACCACCATGTCCATATATTTCATTCTGAACTGACGCTCGGGGTGCGCCTTGCTTCTTACGGTGACATCCTCTCCGTCGATAAGGGCATAGACACAGAAGTCGCCGCTTTCCGAATAGCGCTTGGTGTCATCGGTGAAGTAATCGCCGAAAACAAGGTTGCG
>CAUABN010000160.1:0-4136 GCA_958427275.1 uncultured Anaerotruncus sp. | reverse complement strand
AGCGTGCGGACAAGCCCGACAGGTTTGAAGCCGCGGGGCTTATGTGCGTCACTCTGCCGCAGGTGGGGAATGCCGTGGTCGGAACGCAGCTCACACTGGCGGACGGGACCGATCCCGGATATATCGGCAGGCTCGTGGATGTGATATCCGGCTCCGAGCTTGCGGGACGCGTGACGAAGCTGTTTATCGATGAGCGTTTCAATACTGTGCTTACGGTGGATGGCAAATACCGCGTGCGGTTCGGCTCGGATGCCGGAGCGGCCAATAAGGCGCTTGCAGCCGCACGGGTGATAGACGAGTGCGGATATGATGCGGACGCAACGGCAGTCATAGATGTTTCCGATCCCGCTGTGGTCGTTGCGGTGAAGCGCGAGGGGCTTGACCTGACTTCAAAGAGCGACTGAAATGCAGATTTTGGTACATTTCGAGCGCGAAATCGGTCGGGAAATAAATGTTTGTGAGAAAAAGCAAGAAATTTTCGCAAAACCCCTTGAAAAAAATCGAAAAAGATATTATTATATAATAGATGTATTGTATTGCCCACGCGCGTTCCGGCGCGGGGATTGATCCTAATGTTAAGAAGAAACAAACCGGAGGAAATAAAAATGGCATTTGAGCATGATGATTTACTCGAAAGCGGCGTCAGCATAAAGGTAGTGGGCGTCGGCGGCGGAGGAAACAACGCCGTAAACAGAATGATAAGCACCAATATCCGCGGCGTTGAGTTTATTGCCGTAAATACCGATAAGCAGGCGCTTCGTTCTTCAAACGCTCCCAATCAGATAGTAATAGGTGAAAAGATCACACGCGGACACGGCGCGGGTGCAAACCCCGAGATCGGTCAGCGCGCCGCCGAGGAAAATACCGAGGAAATCAAGTCCGCGCTTGCGGGCGCCGACATGGTGTTCATTGCCACCGGTATGGGCGGCGGTACGGGAACCGGAGCCGCTCCCGTTGTTGCACGCATAGCCAAGGAGATGGATATCCTCACGGTCGCCATCGTCACCAAGCCCTTCATATTTGAGGGTAGCCGCCGCATGCGTCAGGCAGAGGAGGGCATCCGCCAGCTCAGCCAGTATGTCGATTCGCTCGTTATGATCCCCAACGAGAGACTCAAACAGGTCTCCGATACACGCATAACCCTCTTCAACGCATTTGAAATAGCAGACGATGTTCTACGCCGCGGCGTACAGAGCATTTCCGAGCTTATCAATGTTCCCGGCTTCATCAACCTCGACTTTGCCGATGTTACTTCCGTTATGCACGATGCGGGCTTTGCTCACATGGGCGTCGGAAGCGCCACGGGCAAGGACAAGGCTGAACTTGCAGCCAAGGCTGCTATCTCCAGCCCGCTGCTCGAAACCTCTATCAAGGGTGCTACCGGCATTCTTGTCAGCATATCCATCTCGCCCGATGTAGGACTTGAGGATGCCGACCTTGCCTCCACCATGATAGCGAACGAAGCCAGCCCCGAGGCGAACGTTATCTGGGGTGTTGCGTTCGATCCCGATCTTGATGATGAGATGAAGATCACCATTATCGCCACCGGCTTTGAGAAGGACGCGGAGGAAGCGCTTGAAAATTCCGCAAAGCAGGAGACAGCTGCCGCCAAGCCCGCCGAGAAGAAGGTCGAGGCTCCCAAGGCACAGCCTGCCGCACCTGCCGCCGAGACTCAGCACAGCTATGAGCAGCGCAAGGAGCCGGTACCTCAGCCCAAGCCCGCCGAGCCTGCAAAGGCACAGCTCGCCGTTGAGACCCCGGCGCCCGAGAATGCCGCAGAACTGCCTCGCGATGCAGACGGATTTGACGAGATCATGTCCATACTGCGCAACAGAAAGCACCGTGACGATTTCCGCGGATCGGGACGCAGATGATCCGCAAAAATTCCGAAATTATAAAATCTACCGATAAAAGATAAACCTGATCCAGAGGGGCGTCCGAAATATCATGCGGACGCCTCCCGTTTTATTTTTACATGAAAAAACTGATGATTCTTGCCGTCCTTGTCTCCTCCGTATTTGTGCTTGCGCTTTCTGCAGGCGCCGAGGACATAACCGGGACAGTGAAATTTGCGCCTGCTTTCCCCGCCGTCACCGACGGAAGTGAAAGAACATACTCGGTATACGAGGCGGGCAGCGAGATACACATATCGTCCGCAGGTCCGCGGATAGCCGCCGTGTATGTGAAATTCGACCGCGAGCCGCCCTCATGGACGCTTACGGCAAACGGCGTGTCCGTGCCGCGCGGCAGATACGGCTTCTGGCACGAGTTCTGCGATGTCGCTGAAATGTGCGGGGAAGCGGAGGAGGTCACGCTCTCATTCGACGGTAAGGCGGAGATATGCGATATATACGTGTTTTCCGCAGGCGGGATACCGGACTGGGTGCAGCGCTGGGAGCCTGCCGATGGGTATGCGGATCTTATGCTGATGTCAACGCATGCCGACGACGAGCAGCTTTTCTTCCTCGGAGTTCTGCCGTACTATGCCGGTGAACTGGGGTATGAGGTGCAGGTCGTTTACTTTACCAACCATCTCAATACGCGCAACCGTCCGCACGAGCTGTTGAACGGACTTTGGACGGTCGGTGTAAAGCGGTATCCTGTGATAGGAAGTCTCACTGACCACTGGGACGGATACACGCTGACGCGCGAGTATTCATATTCCGCTGCAGCGGCAGAGGGACTGTCGCGTGACGATCTTATAGCTTTTCAGGTATCTGTGTTGCGGCGGTTCCGCCCGCAGGTGGTCGTCGGACACGATATTGAAGGCGAATACGGTCATCCGCAGCACAAGATAAATACCGATACGCTGATACCCGCGCTGACGCTTGCCGCAGATGCGTCATATATGCCGGAGAGCGCCGCGATGTACGGTGTGTGGGATGTTCCCAAGACATATCTGCATCTGTACGACAAGGATCGTATAACCATGGATTGGGACCGTCCGCTTTCGCATTTCGGCGGTATGACTGCGTACGAGGTGTCAAAGCTCGGCTATGCGTGCCATTTGTCGCAGCAGTACGCGTGGTTCACCGATTGGATAAACGGCAAATACGGGCAATATACAAAGGCTACGGATATACGTTCGTTCAAGCCTACCGAGTACGGGCTTTATCGCACGTTGGTCGGCGGCGATACGGTCGGCGGAGATTTTTTTGAAAATCTGATCGTCCGCTCCACGCTCCCGCCGGAGACCGAGCCTGTGACCGCTCCCGTTACGGAGCCTTCGGTCGAAACACCGGCAGATACCTCCGGCGCAGTGTCGCTCCCGCCCGAAAGCATGCCCGGTACCGTGACGGAGGCGGAGACTACCGCCGATGCGGGAAAGGACACCGGCGGCACTGCGGCTGTCGTTGTCGCTCTTGCGGCTGTAACACTGCTTCTCGGAGCGGCGCGCGTTATGTCCAAAAACAAGAAATAAAAGCCGCGATGTCGGTTGACACACGGCGCGTTAAATGATATAATCAAGACACGATCGTGCTCTTGAATACTTTTTAAGGAGAAACGCTATGGCACAGAAACCCGAAATTTTTGCCGCACTGCCCACCGTATACGCGGTCGCGGATAAATACGTTATCATCGTTCCCGTAAATGAGCCATGCCTCATGTGGGTGGGCATAGGCGAAAACGAATATTATGACGACTCGAACGGAATACTGCGCTCCGGGCGTCTGACGCACAAAATGACGGTCCCGATGGCGGAGCTTGACGCTGCCCGGAGCTATACCGTGCGCTGGCGCAAAATGATCGAGCGCAAACCCTACCGTTCCGAGGTCGGTGAGATAGAGGAATACACATCCGCATTCCGTCCGATCGATCCCGAAAAGGAAAGAATAAATATCTACAATATCGCGGATGCGCACAATCGCGTTGATGGTCCGATAAATGCGGGAAAATATTTCGAACGCACGGGAGAGGAAATTGATCTGCTGCTTCTGAACGGCGATATTCCCAATCACAGCGGCGACGTTGCGTACTTTGAGGCGATACACAGGATCGCCGCAGGCGTTACCGGCGGTGAGGTCCCCGTCGTGTTTGCGCGCGGCAATCATGATACGCGCGGTGTCTGCGCCGAGCTTATCGAAGATTATACGCCCACCGACAACGGAGTGTCGTACTACACCTTCCGTCTTGGA
>CAUABN010000159.1:0-4147 GCA_958427275.1 uncultured Anaerotruncus sp. | reverse complement strand
CGACAGCGTGTGGTCAAGCCTGCCGCTCATGCCGCCGATGATGACTATATCGTCGGCGCCGCGCTCCGCGGCTATCTCAACGGCGAGCTGTGTGTCTGTATCGTTCTTTTCGGCGGGAACGCGTATCATCTCCACACCCTCGGGCAATTCGTCCGCAGGCATGGAATCAAAATCTCCCACCGCGATATCCACGCGGTCGCCGAGCGCACGCGCGGTAAGATAGCCGGAATCGGCGGCGATGCGCAGATCGTCCGCCCGCGGATGCTCGGTCACACGGTCGGTATGCACGACTCCGCCTGTATAAATAAACGCCTTCATTTTCCCTTTCCCCAGAACGGCTTTGCCTTGAGCGCCGCATACATTGAAAGATAGCTATCGTGCCGCTCGCGGGCTATCGCTCCGTCCGCAACGGCGCCGAGGACCGCACAGCCCTCCTCCTTTGTGTGAGTACAGTCGGCATAACGGCAGCCGCCGTAATAAGGACGGAACTCACGCATGGTGTCGGCAAGATCGTCAAGACCAAAAAAGTCAAAGCTCTCAAAGTCAAGCAGCGAAAAGCCGGGAGTATCGGCAATATATCCGCCGCCCGGAAGCACAAAAAGCGAGCAACTGCGGGTGGTGTGCCTGCCCCTGCCGATCTTTTCGCTCACACCTCCTGTGCGCAGGGCAAGTTCCGGGAAAAGCGTGTTGAGCAGCGTAGATTTTCCCACGCCGGACGCCCCGGCAAATGCCGCGACGCATCCCGGCAGCTTTTCGCCGATAAATGCCGAAAATTCCGCTATCCCCTCGCCGGTAGCGCAGGAAAGCGGAAAAACCGCGTACCCCGCGCGGCGATATATATAAGCCGCATGTGCGGCGGCGGCACGGTCAAGCTCACATTTGCCTATCACTATGACAGGCTCTATTTTGTTGTACTCGGCGATAGACAGCAGCTTGTCCACCGTCATAAGCACCGGAGCGGGCTTTGCGGCGGCAAATGCGGCAAAAATATAGTCGATATTTGCCAGCGGCGGACGGATGAGCGCATTGCGGCGCTCATGTATGGCGGTGATGACGCCGCCCGAGCCGTCGGCAGCGCCGGAACGCGCATCCGCGCCGCGCTCTGCAGTTACGATGTCTCCGCACAGCGGGCGGTCCAGCCGCGCCGCGGTATTGTACGCGCCAGCCGTCCGGCTGCCGCTGTCGGCTCCGGGAATACGTATCGCCCCGCGCACGCGGCAGCTGAGGCTTTCGCCCCCGTTGGTCACGACGGTATATATACCGCCGACGCCGTTCGTTATCCTGCCGCGCACCGTGTTTTTTTCAGTTTCGTTCACTTTCGGAATGTCCTTCAAATATCATCTCTCATTTACGCCGAGCCCGGCGGTGTAAATATACTCTGCGGTGAATTTCCCGGCTCCCGCCGTACCGCCGAGCGTTACGAGCAGTCCTCCGCGAAGGCTGTTGTTGTAGCTGAAGCTGCCACCGCGTCCCGGAGCCTCAAAACCGACCGAACCGGCCGCAGCGAATATCACTCCGTCATCAACGCTGACCCCGCTATCGCCCGAGTCGCCGCACGCGACCACACATTTGAGTCCTGCGGACACCATCTGCTCGAACGAGCTTTTGCCCGGGGTCATCGAGGCTATAATGTTGCCGAAATTGTGCTCCGGCGGGCTCTCGGACTTGCTCTTTTCTATTTCATCACTGACAATGAGCGCGCACGGAACGCCGTCCGACGAATATTTTGCCATTTTCTCGGCGATGACGTAGCTGTTTTTGGCGGTACCGTCGCCGACTATGCAAAGTCTGCCGATCGCCTTGCTGTTGCTTCCGTTCATGCTTATGAACGCGGCTCCGTCGCCTATATCGATGCATCCCTCTCTTGCGGAGATGACCTCGTTTATGATGACGCCGGAAAGACCGTCTTCCCGGCTGTCGTCCTCGGCGGTGCGGACAAAGCTCCAGCCGATGCCGCGCTCGTTTACAGGCGCGATTATGGTATCCCACGCGCCGATGAGCGACGCCCGGTCGGAGGCTCCGGACGAAAGATCTCCCATAAAGACCACAAAGTCCGGCTTTGTGCTGTCAAGCAACGCGCTGACCGCACGGACCGAATACGCATTGCTGTCCGGCGATGCAAGCACGAGCGTGCGGAACTCGCCGTCGTCGGAATCGGTTTTAAGCTCGACAGCCGAGCTGTCGTCCTGCGATTCCGAACTATAATCAAAGCCGCCGTAGTGTGACAGCACCGCGTCAAGATCCGGCACGTCCACGCCGCTGCGCTGAACGACCGCACTTGCGGCGTCTCCGTTATAATTGGTGAGGAAGAGGTCTATCCCCGCCTCGGCACCCTCAGAGCCGAACGACTCGATTATAAGGTCGCCGCGACTGTTGAAATATGTACGGCAGCCGTTGGCGCCGACGGCGTAATACGCATCGGCATACTCGCTCTCGGAAAGATCGGTGTGACCTATAACTATCGCGCCGCCCTCGTCATCGGGATCGCCGAAGCCGACCTGCGTTGCGGGAGTCAGCACCGCCTCGTAGTTATATCTGTCCGAAAGCTCGGCGGCAAGCCTGCACGCCGCGGCGAGCGCCCATTCGCTGCCCGGTGTATCGCGGTATATCACCATGATCTGCGGACGTGCCTCCGCCGCCTTTTCGACTGCCGCGACGCCCTCGGGCGCGACCAGCATCACCTCGCTGGCGGCAGGGAAAAGACCTATCGCCATTACCGTGAACATCAGCGCCCCGGCGGTTCTGAATACCGTTCCCGCGTGTCGGTGCTGAAGCATCTTGTTGACGGCTGATATCACAACAAGCGTCACGCTTATCGTAAGATTTGCCGCCCGTCTCAATAATTTCATTAATAAGGACCTGCCCTTCGGCAAAGATTTACGCGTCGGTCGCCTCAGGCAGAGGCTCCGTTGCGTCTGGTTCCGGCTCTCCGGTCTCATCGGGAGTCGCCGGTGTGTCTGTTTCTTCTGTGCTGTCTGACGTATCCGGGACATCCGGGGTATCCGGCACATCCGTATCTGTGGTCTCGTCGTCGCCGTAGCCGGCTCCGCCGCTGACGGTGAGCATGACCACGACCTCCCATTCACGGTCTACAAGACCCTCGGTCTCGCCCGGAGTCTGGTCGAGCACCGTTCCTCGCGGAGAGGCATCCCTGACCTCGGTTATGTACCAGATGAGCTTTGCTTCGTAAAGAAGCCGCTTTGCCTCATCCGCCGTCATACCGATAACATCCGGGATATCCAGCGATGTGAGCGGGTTTTCATGCTCCGGACCGCCGCTGACGGTAAAATCAACGGTTATCTCGCCGCTGTATCCCGTTACGGCAGTACCCGCGGGGATGGACTGATCTATGACCGTGCCTGCCGGCGCCTCGCTCTTTACGTACCAGACGTATCCCACGTCTGCGCCGTAAAGGCCGATTATCACACGCGCATTATCAAGCGTTACCCCGGTAATCCGCGGCATTATAAAACTCACAGGGACCGGAACATATCCGCTTCCGCCGCTGACGGTGAGTATAACGCTGTCGGTGTCGGGATCGGGCATATTGCCGAAGACCTTCTCCACCGTTTTTCTGCCCTGCGGCGACTGAGCTATGACCTCGCCGACCGGCAGTTCGCTTGCGACCGTTCTCGTCTGCGCAACCCGCAGACCGTATGTACTCAGCAGAGCCGCCGCATCGGCGCGGCTCATGCCTGTGACATCCGGAATAAACCTTGTTTCGAAATCCGAGCCGCCGCTTACGGCAAAGCTGACGGAGGTAATGCCGGGCGCGGCATCGGCATCCGCCTCGGGCGTCTGCCCGAGTATCGTGCCGACAGGCTTCGGCGAACGCGTGTAGGTCACGCTCCCGACCGAGAGCTTAAGCTCCTCAAGCGTGCGCATGACATCAGCCTCGCCCATGCCGATAAAATCGGGCACCTTGACGGGCGCAACATAGCCGGAGCTGGTCCCGCGGCTGACATGTATCGTAACATTACTGCCCGCGATAAGTTCGGCTCCGGGAGCCGGCTCGGTGGTAATGACGTATCCGGACGGCACCGCGGCGTTCACCTCGTTGACGACCGTTATCATAAAGCCCATCTCGCGCAACTCGCTTTTTGCCGTGCGCCAGTCGGTGATGGTGTAATCGGGCATCGTTAGCATT
>CAUABN010000158.1:0-4181 GCA_958427275.1 uncultured Anaerotruncus sp. | reverse complement strand
TGAAATTTGTCGGGGCGAAGCTCTATTTCGTCAAGCATGGTATCGTAGGCAAGTTCATATTTACCCGTTGCGTGGAATAGGTTTATTTTCTCACGCAGCTTTTTTTCGTGTTCCTCGTCCCACACAGATTCCATGCTGAATATCGAGTCGATAGATGTGTGATAAAGCACTGCTATGCGCGGTAGAAGCTTGATGTCCGGTGTGAGAAGCCCGCGTTCCCACTTTGAAACAGTCTGCGAGGATACGTACAGGCGTTTGGCGACCTCTTCCTGCGTTAGCCCGGCGTTGGCTCTTAACTCTTTCAATTTGCTGCTGAACTGCATTTTATTTCTCCGACGGATGCTTCCAGTGAATATATTTTTTTCTTCTGTATGCGAGAACAAGGACGATGTATGCTGCCTCTGTCAATATTGCGCCGATGATGTATCCTATAATTTCGGCATTGAAACAGGTGCTGAAAAGGAACAGAGGAAAAAATATAAATGTAACGGCGGAAAAGGTTTTTTTGTGAAATACGAGAACATCAAGCTTGTTCATCGCAAAACAGGCGAAGGTCACCACGGTAAGCAGGATCAGACACATACGCTCATGACGCAGCATCGTAGGTATATCGTCGCGCAGCGAATATACACTGGATTCACCGTAATCTTCAAGCAGCTCCTTTTCGCCCCGGTCTTTTCTCACCTTTGTTATGCAGAACAAAATTACGGCGTAAACGATGCTTGTCATTGTTGAAAGCAATATAAGAAACAATTTTTCGTTTTGCGATTCCCGGGCAATCGCACCCCAAATAAAGTAAAGACCAATATACAAGATAATTGTTATCAGCGATGCCGACAAAATGTCAAGAAAGGTCCTCATGCAGCTTCTTTTCATGCCACACCTCCATGCGTTCATATGATTTGATTATATTATATCACAATCTTAAAGGATCAGCAAGGGCAGTGATGGACAGTATAACCGTCCGCATCGGCTTAATTGGTCGCGCGGTAGACTAAGATATTTTTTGTCTCGCATTGTGGCATAATTCTAAAGTAATATATTTATCACGAGGTTTTCGGAATGAGAAGAGGAGAGCTCGACGCACGCTGCGGAGGGCGACGCGATGTTCACGGTGCTTGACGGCACCGGTGCGCTCATATCTACGGTGTGCTTTTTACCATATTGATTCTTCGCATACGGTTTATCAGCGCCTTCAGCTCCTGCTTGCGCGGCAGGTCGAGAAATCTTTTACATGTCGTAAAGAAGGTCGAATAGAGAAAGTCGATGCCTTCCTCATCGATACGCTTATACATATCGTTTATATTTTTTTCGATATCGATCCTTCTGTCGGCATTGGTCAGCTCCAGATATCTCAGCATAAACCCGAGCGTGTCGAGCTGACGCGGAGAAACGATATCGTGAAATCCGCGAACGTCTATCCTCTCGTCGCCGATGATTATGAATCCCATATCCGAGACCTCAAGCTTTTCAGTGCCGCTACCCTCCGGATAAGAGGTGAAGCGGTCGGAATAAAGGGTCCTGCATTGCTGCCAATCCGCGGGAGCGGGCAGTACGGCGGTCACATTACATGATCTGCATATGTCTTTTGACTTTTCGGTCACATCGCGGATCAGATAGTCCTCCATCATATATACCTTATCGGCGACGGAAAGATATTCTCCGCTTCCTCCGATAACAAGAATGGTGGATACGCCGTGTGCCTTATAAAGTTCGTTCACCCGGTCTGTGAAGGGCGTGATAGGTTCTTTTTCGATTAGTTCCTTCATCATGCGGTCGCGGATCATAAAGTTTGTTGCGCTTCTGTCCTCGTCGATAAGCAACAGCTTGGCATCACATTCGACCGCCTCCATTATGTTCGCCGCCTGCGAGGTCGAGCCGGAGGCATGGTCGGTGGAGAAATCACGGGAGTCGCCGCCGGGCAGCCACTTGATAAACGGCGAAATATTGACGTGCTTTACGCTTCGTCCGTCCTCGGCGGATATGGTGACGGCACTGTCGTCCGTAATGCAGAGCTCGCGGCCGTCGCCGAGGGCGTGGTCATAAATGCCTGCGGATATCGCATCGAGCAAGGTGGATTTTCCCGAATATCCGCCGCCCGTAATGACGGTAACGCCCCGTCTGATCCCCATGCCCCTCACGCCGAAGACCTCGATCTCGTCGTCCGGCGCAGACATGAACGGAACTGCGCCCGGCATCGGCAGGTCGGTCCCCTTGGCGCGGGGAAGGATGCTGCCGTTCGCCACAAAAGCGCAATAATCGCTGTTTTTCAGCCATGCGCGGATCGCCGATTGCTTTTTTGCAAGCTCCGCAGCCGCCCCCGGACCATTGATATCCGAAATAAACCGATCGACCGCATCGGGCAGGTCCCGACACAGCATCCGCAATGATTTCCGCAGCTTCTTTTTGGGCAATTGGACCTGAATGCGGATGCACAGACACATGACCGGCGGACGGGCGATCCCGTCGGACAACAGATAAACAGTTGATCCCGAACCGTATGTGTAATCTTTTTGCGGGCGCAGCTCAAAGTAGGCTGAATTTCTGCGTATCACCTCGCCGCCCGGAGCACAAGTATAGTACTTGCCGTTCTCGTTATCGGGACGGCTTCTGTTGTACAGCCCGGCGTTCAGCTCATCGATATATTTTTTGAAGGCGCGGAGGCAGAAGTCTGCCTCTGCGCTTTCGGCAGACTTGTCGGGGATGGCGATCCCGAGCGTGGCGCAGGGAATACCGATCACCACCGTCGGCTTGTCGAGCGCCAGCTTGTGTGTTGCGGTTATTTCGAATCCGACGCTTTCATTGTAGTATATCGGACAGTGATCGACATAAGGATCTATCGACGGATGCGTCGGGTCCTGGATGTATATACTCCCCTCATACATAGCATTGTATGTTGCCGTGTCAGACTCCATGGATAATAATTTGTTTTTTAATCTCTTCATGTACATCTCCCGTTTCGTTGTAAAAAAGTGCCGTTGTCGTGTTCGTGTTCATAATAAAAAATCTCCTTTCCGTATGCCGGGCTTTTATATTCCGGTGACTTCCCGTGAAAAACAAAAAGCACCCCGACGGGTGCATAAGGAAGCATGTATGCCGCGAAAAAACGTTCGGGACAAACAAAAAAACACACCCGGGACCGGATGTGCATAAAACAGTATAAGCTTTACGTTCAGTATACCGCAGGCGATACATCCGACATCCGATAAATACAGGTCTTCATCTTAATGATCGCCTCCTTTGACTGAATTTTTTGTTACGGTAACAGTATAGCATTCCTTTCGCCGTTTGTCAACCGCTTGCGGGAAAGTTTTCATCAACCATTGGTTTATATTTTGCCCACGCCGCAGAATGTCGTGAATGATTCCCGGCGACTTTTTTATTTGTGTCCGAGATGGCTCGGCATGACGCGCGTTGATGATATTTTTATCTTGTTTTTTGCCCCGTATTGTGGTATAATTCTTTCTGAAATAATCAGGCAAACAAAAAGGATCAAAAATGAGAAAAAGCAATATAACACGGGACGAGGCGTTTGCGCTTCTCCGCAAATACAATAAAGAACCGTTTCACATTCAGCACGCGCTGACCGTCGAGGGCGTTATGCGCCGGTATGCCGAAAAACTCGGATACGGCGACGAGGCTGACTACTGGGGCATCGTCGGGCTTCTGCACGACATTGATTTTGAACTTTACCCCGACGAGCATTGCAAAAAAGCGCCCGAATTGCTTGCCGCCGGCGGTGTCGGCGAGGATATGATACACGCCGTCTGCTCGCACGGCTATGGGATATGCTGTGATATCGAGCCGGAGCATGAAATGGAAAAGGTGCTTTTCGCGGCGGACGAGCTGACAGGGCTTATCTGGTCGACAGCGCTCATGCGCCCGTCAAGGAGCGTCATGGATATGGAGGTATCGAGCCTCAAAAAGAAATTCAAGGATAAAAAATTTGCCGCAGGCTGCTCGCGTGAGGTTATACGCACCGGCGCCGATCGCCTTGGCTGGGAGCTTGACCGGCTCTTCGGCGATACGATACTTGCCATGCGCTCCTGCGAGGCGGATATCGCGGAATATATGGCGCGCTATGGCGGCTGAAGCCGAAGTGATTGCACTGCGCCGCGCCGTGAAAAGTGATATAGACGATATCGCGGCGCTTTACCATTCTTGCATCGGTATAGCAGGCA
>CAUABN010000157.1:0-4209 GCA_958427275.1 uncultured Anaerotruncus sp. | reverse complement strand
ACACTTTTTTGCGAATCCTTTGTACTGTACTTACCATGCTTTGGGCGGCAGCATTGCTCGGCGGCTGCATGGGTATCACCGGTGATCCTACGGACACCAAAAAGATAGGTGACCCCACTTCTTCCGGCAGCACAACCACCGGTGACGCCGATCCTGCCAGCACCGCCGCACCGGGAACGGAAACGACCGGTCCCGTAGCGCCTCCTACTGTTGCGGAGCAGGTACTTGTTGACCGTGACGGCATAAAGATCACCCTGAAGTCGCTTGAGGATGTCCCTATATGGGGCTTGGGACTTAAAATGCTTATCGAAAACAATTCCGGAAAGGATATAATTGCGACCTGCCGTGACCTCGTTATAAACGATTATATGATAGGTGCAGACATGTCCGCGACGATCGCCAACGGTAAAAAGTCCAACGAAATTTTTTACATAGACCAAAGCTCCCTTGACGATGCGGGAATAACCGTCATAGAAAAGATCGAACTTGGCTTCAGTTTTTCGGATTCTGGGTACAATACGATGTTCACAGAGAAGCCCGCAGAGATAAAAACATCCGCATTCAGCGGAAAGGCATTTGCAAAAGCTGACGAAGGCAAAGAGCTTCTGAATCGCGACGGCATTCGCATTGTCGGCAAATACATAAAGAATGACACTCTTATGGGCAAGGAGATCATGCTGTTCATCGAAAATACCGGTGATAAAGATATAACGGTATTCTGTGATGATATCTCCGTAAATGGTTTTATGGTGACCTCAATGTTTTCTCAAACCGTATGCGCCGGAAAAATGGCGGTTGACGGCGTTACTGTCTTCAGCTCGGACCTTGAGAAAAACGGCATAACCGACATAAAAGATGTTGAACTCAAATTCCGTGTACGCTATGCGGATTCCTTTAATGAGATATTCACCACCGATGCGATAGCTTTTTCGGTGTCGTGACCGAACATAAAAACCGGACCGCAGCATTTTAATGCGGCAGTCCGGAACGAAATGGTGTCCAGTCAGAGTGGACGCCCTCGCTGGAGATTGGGTCGGTCAGACCGACCCAATCGTTGGAGATGGGGTAAGTTTGACTTACCACATCGTTGGAGATGAGGTGAGTTTGACTCACCCCATCGTGCGGTGATATGAATGCAAAAAAGTAAAAGGGGGTCAGTCTGACTGACCCCCTTTGGGGAAAATGGGGTCGGTCAGACCGCCCCCCTTACGAAAGGAGCAAAAAGCATGGCGTCATATGAAAAAGTCGGAGACACATGGACGGTCAGGTACCGCGAGTACCTGCCGGACGGAAGCGTAAAGAACGCGCGCAAGTCCGGTTTCGCCCGCAAGCGCGACGCGCAGGACTACTTTGAGTCGATCAAGGACCGGGTAAAAAAGCGCAACGAGCAGATAAATTCCCCGGCGCACATCCCCTTTGAGGAGATGGTCGGTGCATGGTACGACTACAAGCGCGGCAGGACGAAAGAATCTTCCTTTTACACCGCGCGCGGAAAGGTCGAAAAACACATAATCCCGGCTTTTTCGGGCAGATATTTTGACGAGGTGACCGTGCGGGACATCCTTGCATGGCAGGAAGCGCTGGGTGCCTCGGGGCTTTCGTTCTCCTACCGCGCCGGGCTGCGCGGCTTCCTTGCGTCCATCTACAAATACGCCGCGCGGTACTGCGAGGCTGTAAACATCATCGACCGCGTGGAGCCTCCGCGCAACACCGACCCGCCGCGCGAGATGCATTTCTGGACGCGCGAGCAGTTCCGGACCTTTATCGAAAAAGTGGACGACCCGACATACGCCCTGCTTTTCCGCACGCTTTACATCACCGGCTGCCGCAAGGGAGAGGCTTTTGCCCTCACCTGGGAGGACTTTGACCCCTCCGCCGGCACGCTCACGATAAACAAGTCGGTCACCCGCAAGACCGCCGGCGGAGCATATGCCGTCACAACGCCCAAAAACGCCTCGTCGGTGCGCACGGTGGACCTCCCGACCTCGCTTACGTCTGCGCTGCTTTCGTACCGCAGCGAAATTCCTGACGGCGCACGGTTCATTTTCGGCTGCGACCGTCCGCTGCCGGAGAAGACAGTGACCCGCGCTTTTGACAAAGCCATCGCCGCGGCAGGCGTCCCGCGCATACGCATCCACGATCTGCGCCACAGCTGCGCGTCGCTCCTGATCTCGGAGGGCATATCGATAGTGGCGGTCTCTCACCGCCTCGGACACAAAAACATCGAGCAGACGCTCAACACGTACAGCCACATGATGCCCCGCGACAACGATAAAATGCTTGCCGCTCTGGAGGGGATATAAAAAAATAACGGGTGAACGAAAATGTTCACCCGTTATTCAGTATGTCCGGGACAATATCCGTCCCGTTGGTAGAGAAGCACCGAGGTTTCACCGGAGATTTTGGTCTTTTGCAATACGGTAAAAGGCGTTTGATTTTCTGTATAATCCGTTATGTTTTTGCGAAAGGCTGATTTGCAAAAGTATCTGCCGGATTCGCGGTCGAGAAAAACAAAGTATGTATCGCCCGAAGTACTGCTCCTTATAGCAAACTCGGCTTCTATTTTGCTTTTCCCGCGCACTTTGTTTTTATTGAAAGCAACTATCTTGAATTCATTCTCGAGAGTATTTTGTAAGTTAATTATAGCGTTGAGCCTTCCGGATATCTTCTCCCAGTTTCGACTTTTTTCGATTTTGCTGTCATCAATACGCTTGTCCAGCAACGCCGGGAGTAACCTTTGACCGCAATATTCGTTTTGTCTTATGCCAAAGTCAACATCTTTCGCATAGTGCATGCCCGCGAGATGCGTGAAATCATCCGCCAAGAAAGAGATCAGGATGCGAGTCATTTCGTTTTTTCGTCCCACGTCCAATATGTAACTGACATCCAACAAGCCATGCCACGCAACAGCTGCATCCAATAGTAAACCCATAATATTGTCCTTCAGTTTGTATTAGTCGTACGCCAAATCGACTTGCGCCCATGTTGTCGATGAGGTGTGTCAGACACCCCTCATCTCCTTCGAACCGCCTTACAGTGTCAGCGATGTGGGAAACCCTCAGTACACCAGTGCAGGTCGGGGGCTGGACTGCCAAATCGACAGTGCAACACAAAGAAAGAAGAGACCCATGCTTCAAGCCGGATCTCTTCTTAAGACATTTTCTTTCGGCACAAGCCTTAGTCAGTCTGTGGGAACTGTCTTGAACCCTAATTCATAGCTCCACAGATGTACGGAAACTGACCCCATCACCTGCTTCAACGCTGCGATAGATAGTCAAGCTACTATCTTTGCTTATATTATACCCCACTTTGCCCCGCTTGTCAAGAGGTTTTTGCAACTTTTCAAAAGCCTCTCGCTTTTCTTCCGGCAGCGCGTCGGGTACACTAATATTATATGCACCGTGCGGTATTTGAGTCATCGGACATTTGACAATTCGCGCCTTATGTGGTATGATA
This sequence comes from uncultured Anaerotruncus sp., assembly GCA_958427275.1. Classification (GTDB taxonomy): domain Bacteria; phylum Bacillota; class Clostridia; order Oscillospirales; family CAG-272; genus CAG-390. The sequence continues at coordinate 753 of CAUABN010000157.1, read as the reverse complement.
AAGGCGGCGGACAGACCCCCGAAGTGTAACAATGTAACGTAACGAACAAACTTTCTATATTTCTTCTATGGGGTATTTTATTTATTATTATTTATTCTTGTTTCTTAGTAACAAAAAATAATAAATATAAGTAAAACGGGCTTAAATCGTCTGAAATCGCCGAAAACGGCGTAACAATCTTTGCAACAAAGTCGTTACAATGTCCCCGCCCGCCAAAAAAAGCCACTCCCGCGGCTTGTTACAAGCCCGGAGGCTTACAAATTTATACATCAAAGCGCGTCATCGCGCGGGAAAACACAGCAAACTCCCGCCGGACGCGCTTTTTTCGTCCTGCGGGCACAGAAAGGATGGAAAAATGAAAGAGAAAAAAGAAAGCCGCGAACTCGTTCCGGCAGTCACGAAGAAGCCCGCAAGAGGACGCGGCGGAACCGGGAATTTCCCGCAAACACAGTTCAGACCGGAGACAGACGAGGACCACGCACTTGTGAGCAAACTTATAGACGAAGTGCTCACCGAGTACAAGCGCCCCAGGGTACGGAGCGATGAGGAGCTTGCGGCGCGTCTGAATGACTACTTTGAGCGTTGCAGCGCGCGCGGTCAGATACCCACGGTCGAGGAAATGGCGATGTCTACGGGCTATTCGATCACCACCTTGCTTGATTGGGAGCATGGGAAAAACAAGGGATTTAGCCGCGAGACGTCGTGCATCATTAAAAAAGCGAAGGATTTTTTGAAGACTTTTGACGCAAAATT
>CAUABN010000156.1:0-4213 GCA_958427275.1 uncultured Anaerotruncus sp. | reverse complement strand
ACGGTTTGAATGTGCGGCGGGGAAGACAAAATAATGGGATAGCCCCCTGTGGGGGATATTATCTACGACAGGATTCTGAACCTCGTGTTTGTCGGCTCGGAATGCGATTTATTGCTGACTTTACGCTCCGGTTTCCTCGCCCGTCAAGGGAGCAAGCTCCCTTGACCTGAGAAAGATCGGATTTGAGCACCGCCCGCTGCGCGGGCTTGAGACGGTTTGAATGTGCGGCGGGGAAGACAAAATAATGGGATAGCCCCCTGTGGGGGCTACCCCATTATTTTGGCCTACCCGACAGGATTCGAACCTGCGACCTCAAGAGTCGGAGTCTTGCGCGCTATCCAGCTGAGCCACGGGTAGATATCATTTGATATTCATCCTTTATATTATACACCTTCGGCGGCAATTAGTCAATACTTTTTTTATAATGCGGAAAGGCTCTGTTCCGTGCCGGTGACGGCGCGGCGGTCAAAAGCCGCCGCGCCTGCCGCCGAGACGCCACAACAGTTTGCGCAGGAATTCGGCGGGAAAAACAAGCAGTGAAAACGCCATAGCCCACAAAAGCTCGGTTATTTTGAGCGGTACGGTGCGCAGGACCGTCCCGCCGAGGTAAACAAAGCCTATCTGTATCGTCAGCACGGCGCTCATGATCGTGATGAATGCGGGATTTTTCCTTATCCCCGCCAGCAGGCGAAGTCGGTCCGTGCGCGCGTTGAAGCAATTGAATACGCCCGCAAATATAAAAAAGGCAAAAAAAGCGGTCAGCAGATATATCCCGTCCGGCGCGGAGCGGAAATGCTGTGTAAAAAACGGCAGTTTGAGGAATCCGAGCGACAGCGCGACTGTAAAAACGCCGAGAAATACTATCTGGTTTATCATATAACGGTTCAGTATCGGCTCGTTGCGGCGCTTCGGCTTTTCCTTCATGCATGATGGAAGTGCAGGCTCGCCCGCAAATGCAAGTCCGCCGAGTGTGTCCATTATTATGTTTATCCACAGCATCTGAACAACGGTAACGGGCGCGTCGATGCCGAGAAAAGGACCTATCATAGACACGCCGACGGCGCAGAAGTTCATTGTGAGCTGCAGGGTAATGAATTTTCGTATGCTTTTGAAGATATTCCGCCCGTAAAGCACCGCGTGTGCGACCGAGGCAAGGTTATCGTCAAGTATCACTATATCGCCGGCGTCCTTGGCTACCTGAGTGCCGCTTCCCATGGCAAAGCCGATGTCGGCGCGCTTCAGCGCCGGGGCGTCGTTTATGCCGTCGCCGGTCATGCCCACAACAAGCCCCGCGTCCTGTGCCACGCGCACAAGACGGCTCTTGTCGGACGGCAGCGCGCGTGCGATAACGCCTATACGCGGCAAAAGCTCGGCAAGCCCGCCGTCGGTCAGTCTTGCCAGCTCGGAGGATTCAAGCACCATATCAACACCGCCGCCGAGGATGCCGCTCTCGCGCGCTATCGCCCCGGCGGTCTCGGCGCTGTCTCCCGTTATCATAACTACGTGAATGCCCGCGCCGCGCAGCTCGCCTACCGCCGCCGGCGCTTCGCGCCGCAGGCGGTCGTTAAGGATGACGGCGGCGATAAGTGTCAGGCTGTCCGGTATATCACCGTTCATCCTGCCGCTGCCCACGGTTATAAGCAGAACTCTTCCGCCGCCGCGCCGTGCCTCCGAGAGCGCCGCGCCAAAGGCGCGACCGCCGCCGAACGGACGCACACTGCCGTCGCGGGCGATATAATCGCTCACCCGCGGCAAAAGTATCTCCGGCGCTCCTTTTACGTAGGTCTCACCGTCGCCGGTGGTGCAGGCGGAGTACTTTTTTGCACTGTCAAACGGACAGCGCGCGCTGATGCGCGGCAGTGTGCCGACATTCCCGCCCGCAGCCATTACCGAACGCAAAAGCGCGCGGTCGGCGGCGTTGCCTCCCACGGGACACGAAGCGCCCGCTTCGTTCATGCCGGGTACCGACGCTGTGTTGAGACAGGCGGATTCGCAATATCTCCGCCAGAGCACTCCGCCCGCACGCGCAAGCGCCGCCGCGCCGTCGGTCCTTACGCCGTCCCCGGTAATGATCGTGCCTACCGACATACGCCCCTCGGTGAGCGTTCCGGTCTTGTCGGTAAACAGGATATTCATGCTCCCCGCCGCTTCTATCCCCACAGGCTTGCGCACGAGCACTCCCGCCTTTACCATGCGGCGTATATTTGCCGACAGAACCACCGCTATCATCATGGGCAGTCCCTCGGGGACCGCGACCACCACAACGGTCAGTCCGAGTGTGAGCGCGGCTATCAGCTTTGAGAAGAGGTAATGCGTGTCGCGCAGTTTCATAAGGATAACGCTGCCGATAAATCCGCTGTCAAGCACAAAGGCGTTGAAAAGGAACGCCGCGGCAACGATCGCGGCGGCGGCATAGCCGAGGCGGCTTATCTGTGCCGCAAGGTGCGAAAGCCGCACCTTGAGCGGGCTTTCGCGCGTTTCCTCCTGTACCTCGCCCGATATCCCGCCGAGATATGTAGCATCGCCGACGGCGGTAACGGTCATTTCCGCTTCACCCGAAAGGACAAGGCAGCCTCTCAGCGCCGATGACGGCTCCGAGGGATCGGGAGCCGGGATATTACCGCGCCTGCCCGCATACATTGCGGGGCGCTTTTCCACCTCGCGGCTCTCACCGGTCATTGCCGACTGATCGACCGTCACACTGCCCGCTGTGATATATCCGTCGGCAGGGACCGACTCGCCCGCGCCGAGCAGCACGGTGTCGCCCACCACAACATCGGCTGCGGGGATCTCGGTTATGAGTCCCGCGCGGCGGACGCGGCAGACGGCGCGTCCCGCCTCAGCGGAGAGGCGGCGGTACGCCGCCTCTCCGCCCCATTCCGATACGGTCGAGACTATCGTTGCGGTAAGCACCGATACGGCGATCCCGATGGTCTCAAACCAGTCGGTATGCCGGAATGTAAATATGATATTTGCAGCCAGCGCGCAAAGCAGTACCTTTATGACCGGATCGCCGAGATTTGCCGCAAAGCGTGTAAAAAAACCGCGCTGCCGCCGCTCGGTGAGGCGGTTGTCGCCGTGCTCTGCGCGTGAGCGTTCCACCTCGGCGGCAGACAGACCGGGCGATGGTCCCGGCGGGGCTGTGACGCCGCGTCCTGTCCCGCGCGGCTTGGTCGTTGTTTTTGCCATGTGAATAGTCCTCCGTCGTGAAAATATATTCGGCGCGTGTACAAAAAATACTCCGCGCCGCAATATTCGTCCGTTTTTTCAAATTAAATGACTTGATTCCGCGGCTTTTTTGTCTTATAATATAATCAGAAAAAACGAAAGGACTGCTCACATGGAACTTATTAAAGACGCCGACCTTGACAAATTCAAGGAAACGGCAGAGGTAACAAACGATATAAAGGCAAACCGCAAACTGCGCATCGGCTTTATTGGCACCGGCGGTATCGCACGTTCGCACGTCAAGGCATACAAGCTCTTTGACGATGTGGAGATTGCCGCAGGCGCCGACATCATTCCCGGCAAGGCAAGAAAATTCTTTGACGACTGGGAGGTGCCCGGAGCGCACGATTATACCGATTATCGCGAGATGATAGCCAAGGAGAACCTTGATGCGGTGTCCATATGCACCTATAACCGCCAGCACGCGGAGCCGGCAATGTATGCAATGCGCCACGGGCTTGATGTTCTGCTTGAAAAGCCCTTTACCGTAACGCTTGACGAGGCGGTCGAGGTCTGCCGCGTAGAAAAGGAGACGGGGCGCATACTTTCCATCGGCTTTCAGCCGCGCTTTGACCCGAATATGCAGATGATAAAGAAGATATTCGAGTCAGGCGTGCTCGGAAAGATATATTACATCCAGACCGGCGGCGGACGCAGACACGGCATTCCCTGTGCCGGAGGCAAGGATACCTTCATACGCGACGATACGGCAGGCATCGGAGCGCTCGGCGACATCGGCTGCTATTCGCTCGATATGATGCTGAACGCGCTCGGATACCCGAAGCCTACGACAGTTTCCGGCTACAAGTCGGCGTATTTCGGTAAGGATCCCGCATATTACGGCTCACGCCGTGAGCTTGCCGCAAAATTCGGAGTTGACGATTTTGCCGCCGCCTTCATACGCTTTGAGACCGGTCTTGTCATCGACTTTCGCATTTCCTGGGCGATGAACATGAATACCGCGGGCGACACCATAGTGCTCGGC
>CAUABN010000155.1:0-4222 GCA_958427275.1 uncultured Anaerotruncus sp. | reverse complement strand
TTGCCGACAGCCTCAAGTATCTCATAACCCTTGAGACCGGAAAGCGTCTCCGGCACTCCGAGACGATAGCGCTCGCAAAGCAGAGCGGGGCAGAGCGTATACAACCTGTCGCACAGGACGGAGGCAAGCTCCTCCGGATCGAGTATCGCATCCTTTATCGCTCCGGTGATGGCAAGATTTTCAGCTACGCGCTTATCATCGAATTTCGGCCAAAGAACTCCGGGCATATCAAGCAGGTCGATACCGATACCCGTCGCGACCCACTGCTTATCAAGCGTAACGCCCGGACGGTTTTCTACCTTGGCTTTTTTCGCACCGGTAAGTCTGTTTATCAGGGATGATTTGCCTACGTTCGGTATACCGAGCACCATCGTTTTCAGTTTTCTGCCTTCCATGCCCTTGTCACGGTATCTTTCGAGCTTCTCAGCGCACAGGCTGCGCAAGGCAGGCGCGATGCGCTGTATCCCGCTGCCGCTCTGACAGTCGCAGGAAAGGCACACGATACCGTTTTTAGTATATCGCTCGACCCAGCGTGCAGTTACAGCCTCATCGGCAAGTCCGGATTTGTTCAAAAGGACGAGTCTCGGCTTTTCTCCGCATATGCGGTCTATCTCCGGGTTGCGCGAGGCAGCGGGAATACGTGCGTCCAGTATCTCGATCACGGCATCGACCGCAGAAAGATTTTCACCGATCATACGGCGCGTTTTCGCCATATGCCCAGGAAACCACTGTATTTGTTTTGACTGAATACCCATCAATCCACAGCTCCCATTTTATCGAACGGGGTGAGACGCATAAGTGCATGACCGAGTATGCGTCGTGTGTCAACAAGTCCGATTATGGAAGACCGGCTGTCGGAGGAATGCCAGCGGTTATCACCCATAACGAACACATAGCCCTCCGGTATTCTGAGCGGATATGAGTAAAATCCCGTGGGATTGGCAAGTGCCGCACCGCTGTATTTTGCATATGTTTCATCCAGCACGCGCGGGTTTTCCATATTGCTGTCGTATATCGTCACGGTCAGCTTGCCGTCAACATAGCCGATATCTATCCATTCGCCACCTGTCGCTATAACGCGTTTTACCACAGGCTCATTGAGAGAATAGCCTGAATATACGCCCTGGATCTGGCTCCCGGTCTGATGAAAAACGATTATATCTCCGCTCTCCGGCGTATAAAACACATCCGATACCACAAGCATCTCGCCGTGATGAAGAGTATCCTCCATCGACTGACCGTCAACACGGCACAGGCGGATGAAAAAGCTGAACAGCACTATTACTGCGCAAAGAGAATAAATGCACAGCTCGTAATAATCGAATATTTCCGCTATCGCCGACTGCTTGTCATTGTTTTTGTGATCGTTATGAACGAAGTTCACTCCATTCACATTGTAACCGTTGTAGTCGTTTCCGTTTGGATCAAAGTCTGACATTTCATTATCCTTTCGATATTACTTCCCGCAATAATCTATGAATGCCTGCATCAGCTTTGAGCCGTCAGGCATGTAAGCGTTCATCGAACGCGCGCTTTCCTCGGTGAATGTATCGACACCGCTCATTTTGACCCGATTGCTGTACATAAAATAGGGTACCGGATCAGATGTGTGCGTGCGCAGACGCACAGGGGTAGGGTGGTCCGGGAGCACCATTATACCGAAATCTTCACCCGAGCCTGCGAGATAACTGTAAACAGGCGCGAGGATCTTTTCGTCGATAAGCTCGACAGCCCGCACCTTATTTTCGATCTCCGCGCGATGACCGCATTCGTCAGGAGCCTCAACATGCACATAAACAAGGTCGGAGCCGTTTTTGAACGCCTCTATGGCGGCGTTGGCTTTACCGGTAAAGTTCGTGTGTATGTTGCCGGTCGCACCATCTACATTGACGACATTCATACCGGCACACATTCCTATGCCTTTTATAAGATCGACCGCCGAAACAACAGTGGCATCAAGCCCGAATTTTTCACGAAAAGAGGGAAGAGCCGGCTTTTTTCCGGCGCTCCAGAGCCAAATGGCATTGGCGGGCTTGAGTCCGCGCGCACGGCGCGCTTCGTTGACCGGGTGATGCTCGAGCAGCGCCGTGCCTTCCTCCATCAGCTTGCGGTAACCGCCTGCAAGAGCCGCATCCGGAAGGTATTTCCCGATTTTTTCGCCGATGATATTGTGCGGGCGCGCGAAATCATAGCTGTCATCCGCGCCGTTCCATATAAGGCAGTGTCGATAGCTGACACCGGTATAAAAGTGCCGTGACTCGTCCGAAAGCTTCTCATTGAGCGTTTTTATCAGCGCATCCGCTTCCTCTGTCGATATCTCATCCGCGCTGTGATCGAGCATCACACGCTCCTCGTAGGGCTGACCCTCAACGGCATCGGAAAGCGTTACGGTATTGCACCTTACGGCAACGTCTCCCGGCTTCATGTCGATCCCCATGCTCACGGCTTCGAGCGGTGAGCGTCCCTTGGAGTACACCTTGGGATCAAATGAAAGAATAGCCATATTGGCTGTGTCTGATTCCGGCACCATCCCCGCAGGTACATTAAGGACCGTTCCTACACGCGCTTCTTTAGCCAGCCTGTCCATCATAGGCTTGTGCGCCGCCTGCATCGGCGTCATATTTCCAAGCGACGGGACCGGCTCGTCTGCCATTCCGTCGGGTATAAGTACAAGGTATTTCATTGGATATTTGCCTTTCCGGGATAATAAAATATTTTTTCAATTTATTATATCACAAAAAGTGCGCAGACGCAAGAAAAAATAAAAATTAATTGCCGTGCAGTATTATTTGCAGCCTGTTACTTGAAATTACGATCACTGTATGATAAAATATAAAAAAACACAGGATCGGAGTCAAACGCATGAAACAGCAAATCAAAGAAAAAAAAGATCGCCGCAGAGCGAAAAAAATCCTGCTGATCGTGACAGGCGGCATCTGCGCGTTCATTTTGATTTTTTTCGGCGTATCACGGTTCATAAGCAACTCCCGCGGAGGAGACGAAACACAGCCAAACAATTACAGATTTGATTACGCAAATTACGATGAGAATATCTTCCTTGACAAGGAATATATGAGCTACGACCGCAGCATATATTACACGGGCGTGAACACATATATGACGGTAACAATTGACAGGAAACATATGGATGACGTTTCGGAAATATATCGCGAGCCGGTGCTTTTTCTGATGGATTACATAGATGCCATGATAAACGGAGATGTCACGGAATACAACGCCTGCCACGCTCCGGAATACTACACGGGCGGACGTCAGCCCAAAGAAAATTTCACCATGCAAAAGCTTTATTCGATAACGCTGATATCCGTAGATAACTGGTACGACAATTCCGACAGCACCGCTAAAAGATATTATAACATCGGCATCGAGTACATGATAAAAAACAACAACGGAACCTTGCGCAACGATATGGGCAGCGATGCGATAAGAAGAAAATATCTCACGATCAAGGAGACATCCGAAGGTGCTTTTTCGATAACAGACGAATCGTACTTCAGCAGCCTTGAGCAAAGTCAATAACTAATAAGGTGTGCGCACACTGCGCAGTCGCGCGCACGGAATAAATTTGCCGGTATGTGTCACATAAAACGCTCTGCATTCACAGCCGCAACCGACCGTAGCAGCGCACACAAGCGCGTACTCTCAAAATGAGCAAGCAGACGTCAACCAACCCGCAAGCGGTATATGTGCCGTATACGTCGCATCGTAACAATCATCGCAAACGAACGAATTTTTTTCGTTTTTTCCATTGTTTTGTGCGATTATCTCTCCCCTCAACTTCGCAAAACTTCAATTTTGCGAAGTTGGTTATATTTCGATTTTATCCCCCGCGGAATGCTGAAATTCCCGGCTTTGATACCGGACCGCGCAGGACCGGTGTCTTACAGCTTACAGGACCGGTCTTACAGGACCGGTCTTACAGGACCGGTAACACGACGTACCGTTCCGGCAGACTTATTTCATTTCGGCGCGGCAGTCCGGCGAATGCGCACGCGCATCTTTTGCTTCAGCTGCACAGTGTGCGCGTGTCGCACATGGATTTTCAGGCAGCAGCCGCGAAATCACTGCTTCCGCCGCATATATTAAAATTTTTTTGTAAAGGAGCCACCATGCATCGCGGAGTTTACACGGATTTTCTTTGCAAGGCACTGCCTATGCCGACCGAAGGTCCTTCCGATATTTCCGAAGCCGCCGCGCTTCT
>CAUABN010000154.1:0-4238 GCA_958427275.1 uncultured Anaerotruncus sp. | reverse complement strand
GCTTTGTCTCACCGTAGGGATTGGTAGTGGAAAGCGGGAAATCCTCGCGTATCGGGACCGTTTTCGGGCTGCCGTAAACGGTCGCGGATGAAGAGAATACAACCGTCCCCACGCAGTGTTTCTTCATCGAATCTATAAGATTGAGCGTTGAGACAAGATTGTTGCGATAATATCTTGCGGGCTGCTCCACCGACTCGCCGACAGCTTTGAGTCCCGCAAAATGTATCACCGCATCTATATGCTCGCGCGCAAATACGGCATCAAGCGCCTCGGCATCGCACATATCGCACTCATAGACTCTGAAGTCGCGCCCCGTGATTTTTTTGACTCTTTCGTTCACGCAGGGCTTGCTGTTAATGTAGTTGTCCACCACAACAACGTCATATCCGCCTTCAAGCAGTTCGACAACAGTGTGGGAGCCTATAAACCCGGCTCCGCCGGTAACAAGAATGGTCATCGTTTTATTCTCCGGTTAAGTAAAATTGATTCAAAGATATTTTTTTATTATATTGCACATCAGTGGCATCTTCTCTTCCATGTCAGCCACAAGTCTGAACTGGTTGCGCGCACGGTCAAGATTCTGTTCCGGATAGTGTATTCTGAAATATGTATCGCCGTCAAGATAGTCGGCAAGGAAGCGCAGACCGGTCTCAAGCGTGATAACGAGCGCTCCCATGGGAAGCTCGTTTATCTCGGCGTCGCCGAGCGAACCTTCAAGCCCGCCGATAAAGCCGCCCGCGAATGCGTCAAACATTTCCTCGCGCATGAACACGCGGGAAAGATCGCGTTCGTCCTCCGCCGCACTCGAAGCGCCGAATCGGATTGCATCGCCGAAGTCAAACAGCACGGAACCGGGCATTACAGTGTCCAGGTCGATAACGCATATCGGCTTGCCGGTCGCCTTGTCGATAAGGATATTATTGAGCTTTGTATCGTTATGTGTGACTCGCAACGGCAGCGTACCGTCCGCTATACGGTCTGTTATATATGAACATACCTTGCGGTGCGCCTTTGCAAATTCTATCGCATCGGCGGCATTTGCGGCGCGTCCGGATGCGTTGCGGGCAAGAGCCGCCTCAAAATCTGCGTATCTGCTGGGCGTGTTGTGGAAATTCGGTATAGTCTCGCAAAGACTTGCCGCATCGTAATCGGCAAGCTGCATCTGGAAATGACCGAAGGCGTCGCCTACGCTGCGGAACACCTCGGGCGATCCGGCAGACTGATAGCTTTCAACGCCGCCAACGTAAACATACTCGCGCCATGCGCTGCCGTCCGTGTCGGTATAGTAGCTTTTGCCGTCGGTCGTGCGCAGGAAGCGAAGCGTACCGCGGTCTGCATCGCCGCCCTCGGCGATCAGCTTGCGTCTTATATGCTCGGTAACGCCGATCACATTATCCATAAGACCGGCAGGATTCCTGAATATCGATGTGTTTATCTTTTGCAGAACATATCTGTCACCTTTTTCGGCGGTCACAAAATATGTACCGTTTATATGCCCTTCGGTGCATTCAATGAATGACACGGGAGATGACGAAACGCGGAACTTTGCCGCTATTTTCAGTATATCATTGCTCATATGTCGTATCGTCTCCTTGCTTTTGATTTTTCAGATCTCGAGCCGCTCGGGATATTCGCCGGCGGCGATAAGAGCGCGGATGCTTTGCTTTACGTGTTCTTTATCTGCGGCATACGTTACGCCGTACCATTTTGAGCCTGTCATTTCGACGGCAATATCAATTATACCTTTTTTTGCGAGCGTGTCAAGAGCAAACGGCAGATAAAATTCAGACTTCATCGGATCGGCGAGCGATGACAGGAATCCGCGGAAGCCTTCTTCGATATGACCGAACACCTCCGGCACAAGACCGAAGCAGTTCATTGACGCTATGGCATCAAGCTCCAGCTCATGCCATGCACCGTCATCCTCGTATTCCGCATGCTTACCGTCAGCCGAGCGGCGGATAGCCGTGCGCTCGGTCACATTCAGTAGCCTGCCGTCCTGCGCGGTGCATATGCCGCGTGAGACGGTCCCGTTTTCGGTAAGTGTATTACCGAGTCTGAAGCCGACCATACAGCAGTCAAACGCACCGCGTGCGTTGCGGTGCCGTTCAGCCCCGGCGCGGCGAAGATGCTCCGCGGCTATGGCTATCGTCTCTCTGCCGTAAAAATCATCTGCATTAATGACCGCAAAGCAGTCGTCAACGATATTCCTCACGGCAAGCAACGCGTGCGCTGTTCCCCACGGCTTGATTCTGCCCGCCGGGACCGTAAAACCGTCGGGAAGATCGTTCATTTCCTGATATGCATATTCGACCTTTATGTAGCGGCTGACACGTGCGCCGACCGTCGTGCGGAATGCATCAAGGTTTTCGCGCTTTATGACAAACACCACACGGTCAAAGCCGACGCGCGCCGCATCAAAGCAGGAATAATCGATTATAAATTCCCCACCGGGTCCTATCGGATCTATCTGCTTCATTCCTCCGTAACGCGAGCCCATGCCCGCGGCAAGAATAACAAGTGTCATTTGAATATCCCCCTGATCGGTTTTATCGGCATACGGCGGAGAGCATATCCCACACCGCGACCGCATATAATCACACATTATAATATTATAATACTAAAAGCCGCTTCGGTGCACACTTGGTTTTCGGATTTTACAGTTATTTTACAATTTGCGCGAATAACTTTGTCAACCGGGGTTATTGACAAGCCGTTAACATTGTGATATAATATGCACGGTGTATCATTTGAGACACAAGGAGCGACCGATGTCAGAAAAAAAGAGTATTGATGCCGCAGCGGCATTTGCGTTTATTTCCGAAAAGAATCCGATATTCCGGCACGCCTCGCGCGAGTGCTTTGTGCGCAATGCTGGGAATGTGATAGAAGAGATCATATATTCGCCGGGCGAGACGATAGCTTCGCCTGCCGACATAGCGGAGGAACCGTGCATCGGCACTGTGCTTTCGGGGAACGCGGCAGTTTATTCCGGAGACAGCGGACGGCGCGTGCTTCTGCGCATGCTCGGTTCGGGCGGAGTATACGGAGTTGCCACTCTCTTTTCCGATGCTCCCGCGCCGACGCTTATAAAAGCCAATACCTATTGTGCCGTATTGCGGCTGTCACGCGATGCATTCCGCGCGATGCTTCACGAGGACGTCGATCTGCTTGATGCGTACCTCGGATTTCTTTCGGAGAGCATCCTGTTTCTGAACCGCAAGATAGCCTGTGTTACGGGCGGAAGCGCGGAACGACGTCTTGCGCTTCATCTTCTCTCCCTCGCAGACACATTCCGGACCGACCCTGCCGATGCAGTTACCGCGACCATCCCGGTGAGCTTTACCGAACTTTCCCGCCTGCTCGACATAGGCAGAGCATCGCTTTACCGCGCGTTTGATTCGCTTGAATCTTCGGGAGCAGTAATGCGCGGCGCAGACCATACAATAAAAATATATCCGGCAAAGCTGAGCGCCATCGCCGGGTACGATTATTGAAAATAAAAAAACGAAAAGGAAAACACAATGAAAAGAACAACAAAGATCCTTTCTCTCCTCCTTGCGGCACTTATCCTCGCCGCCGGACTCTCTCTCGTCTCCTGCAAAAAGGACGACACGACCGAGCTTCGCGTTGCGGTCCTCAACGGCACCACAGGCTGGGGCGCCGCTCCGCTGATCTCACGTATAAAGTCGGGCGAATCAAAGCTGAATGCCAAAATCGACACATACACAGATGCCACAATGGTAAGTCCGCTCATCATCAACGGTGACGCCGACATTGCCGCCGTTCCCACCAACCTTGCCGCCGTTCTTTACAACAAAACGCAGGGCGGCGTCCGTGTTCTTGCCGTCAATACTCTCGGCGTTCTTTATCTCCTCGAAAACGGCGAGACTGTAAAGTCTCTCTCCGATCTTGCGGGAAAGACGGTCTATCTGCCCGGTCAGGGTTCAAACCCCGAGTTCATTCTCCGCGCCCTTGTTGACGGCGCCAAGGTGGAAAACGTAACATTTGACTACACTTACTCCTCTCCCGACGAACTTGCCACGGCGCTTGCAAGCGGCAAAGCCTCGCTGGGCGTACTCCCCGAGCCGAAGGTGACGGCTGTCACATCCAAAAAGGGCACTATCCGCGTAGCCCTCGACTTTACGGAAGAATGGAAGAAGCAGACCTCCGCTCCGCTGGTACAGGGCTGCATCATAGTCCGTGAGGAATTCCTTAAGGAACACACAGCGCTCGTC
>CAUABN010000153.1:0-4246 GCA_958427275.1 uncultured Anaerotruncus sp. | reverse complement strand
AGACTTGAGTCGTCAGTCACTCCTTGCCCGTGACGCAAAAGCATTGACATTTTCTCCGGCGCATGCTATAATGGAATCGGTAGCAGTCGGATGTTGCTGTAAATGAAAGGAGAGAGCAATGGAAGCAAGCAAAAAGAAGCGCCTGAGGCTGTTTGTCATCATCGCGGCGGCGATAGTCACTGTCATTGCGGTAGCGATCATCACATCGGAGCTTACACTTGGACACATCGTTTCGGCGAATGTCGTATGCACAGGTTCGACCTGCAGTACGCCTGTCTTTAGCGGCATTGACCTGAAAGTCGATCTCAACAATTTTTCCTTTTCGGTAAGCAACGCGGAAAGCCTTGCACAGGTAAAAAAGCTCGCGGACCGCGCCAAAAGCATTGACAGGTCTGAAAAACTCAACCCCTTTTCCGGAACCATAGTGTCGCCGACATGGACCATACAGATCGAATATCATTATTCATCCGGACGTTCAAAAACGGTAAAGTACCGCGGTCACGCCGATCTTGAGATATCAAATATAATACTTGATCTCAATGACCGCGAGCTGTTCCTCCCCGATGTGCCGCTTGACATGATCGCTCCACCCGGAACGACATCCGTTGAAGAATAATTCGCTTACACATACAAACGGGGCTGTTAAATAACTCGATGTTTTTAACAGCCCCTCAAAAATGCCGGTCATGGATCCGGCATTTTTGATGCAATCCTGGTCGGTTTTGCCGACCCGTGTCTTTGTATTTTCGCCGTTAGCGTTTCTTGACGGCAAAACGGCGGTGTTCAGCCGCCGAGACCAAGGCGACGGGGGTGTTAAAAAACTCAAATCGAGTTTTTTAACACCCCCGATGATCAATATTCAACGAATTCGCTGTAACCGTCGTCGGCGAGCTTAGTTTTCTGGAAGCCGACATTCTTCATGCGCGGTGTGACGAGCACGCGCGCCCCCTCGGCGCGAAGCTTTGCAGCATCGGAAAGCATTGCAAGCATTTTTTTCTCATCCATATTTTTGGAAGCAAGGAACGCCACACTCCGCTCTGCTGCCGGCGGTTCAAATCCGCGGTCGGCAAGCGCCGCTACTATTCGTTCAAAGCCGAGCGAAAAACCGCACGCCGGAGTCTTTTGCCCCGAAAACTTTGCAAGCATCTCGTCGTATCTTCCGCCGCCGCCGACCGAATAACCATAGCCGTCCATGCTGATCTCAAAGATCGTGCCGGTATAATAGGACATTCCGCGGACAAGCGTCGGGTCAAATTTCAGGCTGCATCCGCCCGCGGTCGCCGCGGTCGCACAGCGCATAATACCTTCAAGAGATGCCGCGATATCCGCTCCGTTGCCGCCGAGACGCTCGGCTACAAAGTCGGAAACGCTCACGGAGTCGCAATTCTCATAAAGTGAAACATATTTTTCTACCGATGCCGGATCAAAGCCTTCTTCTGTCAGCTCTTTTTTCACTCCGTCAAGACCGATCTTATCCATCTTATCAAGTATGATAAAGACCTTATCGCAATCCTCCGGTTTGAAGCCGCAATAATCAGCGCAGACCTTGAGCAGGCGGCGGTCGTTGATGCGGACGGTGAAATTATCAAAGCCCAGCTCTCTCAGAACGCCCGTGGTGGCAGAAATCAATGTGATCTCCGCAAGCGGCGTCGCATCCCCGAGAATGTCGATATCGCACTGTGTGAACTGGCGGAAGCGCCCCTTTTGCGGACGGTCGGCACGCCAGACATTGCCTATCTGCATCGCCATAAAAGGCGAGGACAGCTTTGCCTGATTGTTGGCATAATATCTTGAAAGCGGAACGGTAAGGTCGTAACGCAGACCGCTGTCGCACAGCTCTGCGTCTCCGTTGGCTGCCTCATTCAGCTTTTCGCCGCGCTTCATGATCTTGAATATCAGTTTTTCGTTATCGCCGCCGTTCTTACCCGTCAGATTTTCTATATGCTCGACCGCAGGAGTTTCTATCATAGAAAATCCGCTCTTTTCATATGCACGAATAATTACGCTTTTGACATACTCGCGCAGTCTTGTCTCGCGCGGAAGATAATCGTTCATTCCCTTTGTCGGAGTCTTTATAAGTTGCATTTTACACGTTCCTTTTCCCTGCGGCACGGCAGGGATGTTTATTTATCTGATATATTATACATTATAAGCGGCGGGATGTCAATCTTTCAGATAAAAAAAGCTCGGGTCTGCCGCGCTGATGCGCGACAGACCCTTTGACCTTTGTAAGTCAGGACTTATTCAGCCTTGGCGTCCTCGGTCTTTTCTTCAGCCTTGGCGGCTTTCTTCTTGCTCTTTTCGTCAACCTTCTCGTCAACACTCTTTGTCAGAGTGATGATAGCCATCTCGGCGGCATCGCCGCGACGGGGACCGAGCTTGTAAATTGCGGTGTAACCGCCGTTTACGTCGGCATAAAGGGGTGCTATCTGTGTAAACAGCTTAGCAACAACATCCTCTTTGGTGATATAAGCAAGAGCGGCACGGCGGCTTGCAAGTGTATTTTCTTTGCCGAGAGTGATCATCTTATCAGCCATCGCGCGAACTTCCTTCGCACGGGTGATAGTCGTCTCGACCTTACCGTTCTCAAGCAGATAGGTCACAAGTCCGCGAAGCATCGCGTTTCTGTGAGCGGTGGGTCTGCCGAGCTTTCTGGTTCCGGGCATCTTATGCTCCCTCCTTAATGTTTCTTTTCGTTTCGCTTTACCCTGCCCGTCGCTTATTCTTCATCCCGGCGCAGACCGAGACCGAGCGACTGGAGTTTCTGGGTAACTTCTTCAAGCGATTTCTTACCGAGGTTGCGCACCTTGATCATTTCATCCTCGGAGCGGCTGACAAGATCCGAAACCGTGTCAATTCCGGCGCGCTTCAGACAGTTGAAGCTGCGTACAGACAGGTCAAGATCCTCAATGGTCATCTCAAGAACCTTTTCTTTCGGGCTTTCGCCACTTATAACCATTATTTCAGCGTTCTTTGCTTCATCCGACAAATCCACAAACAAGTTGAGATGCTCGTTGAGAATCTTGGCGCCGAGTGAAATCGCTTCTTTTGCCGTAATAGTCCCGTTTGTCAGGACTTCAAGTGTCAGCTTGTCATAATCGGCGATGTTACTGCCGACACGGGTGTTTTCAACACTGTAGCTGACATTGTAAACAGGTGTGTAAATCGAGTCCGTATAGATAAGACCTATGGGCGCGCTCACGTTAGGACCGTAAGCATCGGCATGGATCAGCTTGTTGCGATCCTGCGATACGTATCCGCGGCCGCACTCAAAAGTGAGTTCGGCAAACAGATGTCCGCCCTCGGACAGTGTTGCAAGTACATGATCCGGATTGAGTATCTCAATGTCGGAATCCTGCTTAATATCGCCCGCCACTACCTTGTGCGGTCCCGTTACGTCAAGTATGACGGTTTTGGGATTTGAGGTGTGGAGCTTTGCAACTATGCCCTTTACGTTGAGCACGAATTCGGTCATGTCCTCGGTCATACCGGGAACTGTGGAAAACTCGTGGAGAACGCCGTCAACCTTGATGGATGTTACGGCGACGCCGGGAAGCGAGCTGAGAAGCACGCGCCTCAGCGAGTTGCCGAGGGTTATGCCATAGCCGCGCTCAAGCGGTTCAACCACAAATTTGCCTGATCTGCCGTCCTCGCTCAGATTCACTGTTGCAATATTGGGCTTTTCTATTTCAATCATTCCAAATATACCCTCCAACTATATTTTTCAGCTTGCGTTTTACGTTTTGGGTCAATGCGCAAATGTTGATGCCGCAGTACTCTCCGTAACCGATGTCGGTACCGGCGTGCCGGAGTAGTCCTTCGGCTGCCGGTATTACTTGGAATAAAGCTCGACGATAAGCTGCTCGTTGAAGCTCTGCTCGATATCGTCTCTTGCGGGAAGTGCGACTACCTTTGCTGCAGCATCGGATGCCTTAAGCTCCAGCCACTTCGGTGCGCTCTTCTTCTCCATGGATTCGATAAAGGCTTTCATTCTCTCGCTCTTGCGGCCGTTCTCGGCTACGCTTACAACGTCGCCGACCTTCAGACGGTAGGAGGGGATGTTTACCTTTTTGCCGTTTACGAGGATGTGTCCGTGCAGAACGATCTGACGGGTCTCCTTGCGGCTGTCACCGATACCCATTCTGTATACGGCATTGTCAAGTCTGCGTTCAAGAAGTACGAGCAGGTTTTCACCGGCCATACCCTCAATGCGGTCGGCTTCCTGGAAGTAGTTGTTGAACTGCTT
>CAUABN010000152.1:0-4302 GCA_958427275.1 uncultured Anaerotruncus sp. | reverse complement strand
AACACCGTGTATCTTCGTCCCGAGACCGCGCAGGGTATTTTCGTGAACTTTGTAAATGTCCAGCGCACAACAAGACGCAAAATACCGTTTGGTATCGGTCAGATAGGCAAGTCCTTCAGAAATGAGATAACCCCCGGAAACTTTATTTTCCGAGTACGTGAGTTTGAGCAGATGGAGCTTGAATTCTTCTGCGAGCCGGGCACCGACCTTGAGTGGTTTGCGTATTGGCGCGGATTCTGCCGTGACTGGCTGCTGTCTTTGGGCATGCGTGAGGAAAATCTTCGCCTGCGCGATCATGATCCCGAAGAGCTTTGCTTCTATTCAAAGGCAACGACCGACTTTGAATTCCTGTTCCCGTTCGGCTGGGGCGAGCTTTGGGGCGTTGCCGACCGTACCGATTACGACCTTACTCAGCACCAGAACACATCCGGCAAGGACCTCAGCTATTTTGATCAGGAAAAGAATACAAGATATATTCCTTACGTTATCGAACCTTCCCTGGGCGTTGAGCGTTCCTTCCTCGCATTCCTTGTTGATGCGTATGATGAAGAAGTCGTGTCCCGCGACGAAAAGACAGGCAAGGAAGATATCCGCGTAGTGCTTCGCTTGCATCCCGCTCTTGCACCCTTCAAGGCGGCGGTGCTCCCGCTCTCCAAAAAGCTTTCGGCAGATGCGGAAAAGGTGTACAGCGATCTGAGAAAAGACTTTATGGTCGATTTTGACGACGCAGGCTCAATAGGAAAGAGATATCGCCGCGAGGATGAAATCGGTACGCCTCTCTGCGTAACCTATGACTTTGATTCGCAGACTGACGGATGCGTGACCGTGCGTGACAGAGACACGATGCAGCAGGTCCGTATTCCGATATCCGAGCTTCACGACTATATTGCCGACAAGATAAAGTTCTGAGATAAACAATGATATCGCCCGAAGAAATTTCGCACGATGCTTCCGTTGCGGATAAAGGAAAAAGTGCCGACGAAATACTGAGGCTTGCGCTTGATATCGCGGAGCATATTCTTCAGAACGGCGGGGAAATAACGAGGGTCGAGAACACCATTGAGCGTATCGGCTATGCGCTTGGCGCGATTCATGTCGAATCTTTTGCGGTAACGACCCTCATTACCGCCTCTGTGCGCATGAAAGACGGATCCTATTCGCAGCAGATGCGCAGGGTAAAGAATACCGAGACAAATCTGCTGCGGGTAGAGGAGCTAAACCGTATCTCGCGAGACATTTGTTCAGGCGCTATTGACATGGAGACTGCCCATTCACGGGTGGCTGCTGTTAAGCATATGCATCCTGTTAAAAGATGGATGCTTTCTATCGGACATTCAATGGCGGCGATCGGATTTGTGCTGTATTTTGGCGGAAGCTGGCGTGACGCATTGGTTTCCGGCTTTATCGGCATTGTCATGATGTTCATTCATGCCGGGATCAACGAGTCTTTCAATACAGTCTCTCAGACTGCGCTGCGTTCATTTCTTGCGGGAATCGCTGCAATAGTATTTACCCGTCTCGGTATCGGTACCAATGCAAGCAGTATAATGATCGGTACGATCATGCTGTTGATCCCCGGAATGGCTGTTGGTACATCGATAGGAGATATGCTTGGCAAAAACATTATTTCGGGAACTATGCGTCTGGCGCAGGCTGTGATCCAAGCGGTAGTCATTGCGCTCGGATATGCTGCAGCTATCCTGATAATGGGAGGGATAGCATGAGAGACTTGGTGATAAGGTTTATCGGCGGTATTATCGGAACGCTCGGCTTTGTGTTCCTGTTTGAGGTAAAGCGCAATCGTATTTTTTTCGCACTTCTTGGCGGCACGATTGGTACAGCAGTATATCTTATGTGTGAACAGTTCGGTATGCATGCCTTTGTTGCCAACACCATTGCGGCGTTTGTGATAACAATATATTCTGAGTCTATGGCACGCATATTGCGTTCGCCCGCCGCAGTATTTCAGATGCCGGGTGTTATCGTTTTGGTGCCCGGAAAAACGCTTTATTATACAATGAGTTATCTGATCGCGGGGAATTTTCATGAGGCAGGCGCAAATGCTGTTATAACATTACAGGTCAGCGCAGGAATTGCCGACGGTGTTATTTGCGGGACTTTGCTTTTCGGACTCATGAAGCTGATTATTGATTCACTGATCGCAAAAAGAAAGAAGAATAAGCAATAAAATTGAAGGCTGTCGCGCCTTGGCGCGACAGCCTTCAATTTTATGTCTGACTGAATATTGTTTTATCCGCGTGTCTTTCCGCCGGCAACGTTTATGGTGGTGCCGTGAATGTAACCTGCCTGATTGGAGGAGAGGAATGCGACAGTCGATGCTACCTCGGTGAGCTTTCCGGAGCGACCGAGCGGAGTAGTGCTTGTTTTGCTGTAACCGGCGCGAAGCTGCTCAACGGTGATTCCACGCGTGTAAGAAAGAGCTTCTTCGTATGACTGCGTGCGCAGACCGGTCGCC
Organism: uncultured Anaerotruncus sp.; assembly: GCA_958427275.1. Classification (GTDB taxonomy): domain Bacteria; phylum Bacillota; class Clostridia; order Oscillospirales; family CAG-272; genus CAG-390. The sequence goes on along the minus strand of CAUABN010000152.1, from coordinate 1,826 downwards.
TCGAGTATGCCGGGGGCAACGCCGACTACTCTTATATGGTGCTTGCCAAGCTCCTTTGCCCATGAACGGGTGAGACCGTTTACGGCAGCTTTGGAGGCAGCATAGACGCTTTGTCCCTCGGAGCCTTCGAGTCCGCATTCGGACGACATGTTGATTATGACACCGGACTGTTTTTTCACCATAACGCGAGCGGCTGCCTGGGAGCAGAAGAACAGTCCCTTGACATTTACATTCATGACCTTATCCCATATCTGTTCGGAAAGCTCCTGCACGCCGGCGGGGTCTACAAGCAGGCGGGGAATGTTGATACCGGCATTATTTACAAGTATATCGATAGTGCCGAATTCGGATACTACCGTATTGACCATTGCGTTTACGCTTTCGAGATTTGTAACATCGCAACGCACGTATATGTATTTGCCGCCGTTGTTGCCGGCATCGATCTTCGGAGGCTCGGGATTGATGTCGCAGACTGCAACATATGCTCCGTCGTTGAGAAATTCATGCACGCATGCAAGACCGATACCGGAGGCGCCGCCTGTTACGATAACAGATTTGCCCTTAAGTCCAAGCCAAGTATTGTCCATTGTTTTTTACCAAACCTTTCTTTTCTGTGTTTATTGATCGTTTTTTATAAATTTTGCGGTGGGCTTTTTCAGCATTCTGAAAAAGCAGGCGCAGAACAGCAGGATGAAAATATAAATCAGTACACCGCATACGATATCCGAAAAATAACCGGCTACCATTTGCAGTATCTCGGAGGTGCTTTCAGGCGCACCGAGGCTGAGATCGTATATGATTCGGCTTAAAACGCGCAAAGCTCCAAAGACTGCGGCGATCAGCAAAGCGCTCATCTGCACAGGGTGACTTTTTTTGATCGCAAGGTGGTAAGGATACAGCTCATCCGTCCAGTTGAATTCCGGATTTCCGAGTCGTCTTGAAGCTGTACGTAGGAGCGAAAAGCGCTTTACTGCCTCCTGACACAGATAAGCGGAAATAAAAACGCAAACATAAAGCTCAACCACCTCAAGAGCCGCATAAAGCAATGCGATCGTTATGCCGGAGGCAAAATCTGTACCGTCGGTTATTGACTGGACCGCTTGGTTGATTGCGCGATAAGTAACGATCGCCCCCACGGAAATCAAGCGTACAGCGCGTCTGTTTGACTTTTCCGAAAAAAATAGGAACGAGAGAATTATCGCGGCGTATTGCGCCGATGCAAAAATAACATCGAGCAGGCTTATCGTATATCCGAGTATATCGGGGAGCAGGGAACCGGAATAAAGAATATCGCTTGACGTCTGAACGTACACAGGCGAAATAAAACAAGACGATATTATTGCCGCTGTCAGCGGAACGGCTGTTGCGAAAAGGCACAGCCGTTTCAGCATTGAGCGGGAAAGTATCTTATCTTCAAGCATATCAGTTTACAGCGTATTTGAGTTCATAGTCCTGCAGCTGATACGGCGACACAGGCACACCCGCCGCGGTTACCATTACATGCAGACGATGTATGTTGATAAAGCCGGTCTTGCCAACCTTGCCGAGCGTCTGCCCCTTGTTTACGGTGTCGCCCACAGCAACCGAGACCTCGCTGAGGTGAGCGTACCAGCTCTTGAGACCCCAGCCGTGGTCAACAACAACAAAGTTGCCGAGAACATCGCACGCTCCGACGTAAACCACCTTGCCGCTGTTCATGGCAGGGGCTTCCGCGCCGAGAGCAAACATGTAGTCAACTCCCTCGTGCTGGAAGTCATCTCCGTATTTCATGAGCATTATTTTACCGAAGCCGACTGCGATTCCGATGTTGCTGTCCTCGTAATTTA
>CAUABN010000151.1:0-4313 GCA_958427275.1 uncultured Anaerotruncus sp. | reverse complement strand
TATCATTACAATAACTTTGACCAAGACGCCGCAGGCGGCTTGGTGAGGCGGGGAAACCGAACCTTGAAATCTTATAAAACTAAATTCCCCGCCGGCGATATATCACTTATTATATCGTGAAGGTATCTTTCGTGCGGAAGCATTTTACACCTGCCTCACCGAAATGTGATCTGAATTCTCACACTCTTACGGCTGCGCTTACACGTTCAAGCTCATGTGAGAACGTTTTCACGATATACTCCACATCCTCATCCGAGAGCTTTGTGTGCAGCGGCAGAGTTATCTCATTCTCATATTGCCGCCATGCGTTGGGGTAATCGGCGATATCAAATCCGAGATCCCGGTAAGCCGTCAGCATCGGCAGCGGCTTGTAATGCACATTGCACGCCACACCGGCGTTTGCCATATTATCTATGATCCTGCGCCGCTCGGCGTCTCCGATGCCCGGAACACGCACAAGGTACAAATGCAGGCTCGTTTTTGCGCCCGGCTCAAAATGCTCAAGGCGCTTTATCCCGAATGGCAGAAAAGCCTCGTCGTACCGACGCACTATCTCGCGTCTGCGTTCAAGCAGCTCCGCATACCGGTCAAGCTGACCCAGACCTATGGCTGCAAGCGTGTCCGGCATATTGCACTTGTATCCGGTGCAAAGCACGTCGTATTCCCACGCGCCGTGCATATTTTTGTGCATCGCGTCCTTGCTCTGACCGTGCAGTGACAGCAGCATATATTGCCTGTACACTTCGTCGTCGTCAAGCCCGCGGCGGGGGAGCCATGTCACGGCGCCGCCCTCTCCGGTCGTCAGGCATTTAACGGCATGGAACGAAAATGTCGTAAAATCGGCAAATCTGCCGGACTTCACACCGCCGCGCTCCGCGCCCATTCCGTGTGCGGAATCCGCCACCACTATAACGCGGTCCCACAGCGCCTGGATAGCATTCCGCGGATGATAAAGCGCCTTTTTTGACTCAAGCGCCGCATAAATACGGTCATAATCGCACAGCTTGCCGCCGAGATCGACCGGAATTATCACCTTTGTTCGTTCCGTTATCGCGTCGGCAATAGCGTCGTAGTCAATTTCAAAGCTGTCCGGCGCACAGTCGATCATAACGATCTTCGCGCCGACGTGCGCCACCACGGCGGCGGTCGCGGTGTAGGTGTACGCGGGGACTATCACCTCGTCGCCCTCGCCTATCCCAAGCAGGCGGAGCGTCAGCTCTGCGGCTGCGGTCTGTGAATTGAGGCACGCCACGCGGTTGCTTCCGATGTACGCGGCAAGGCGTCTCTCAAGCAGCTTCGTGCGTTCGCCGGTGGTTATCCAGCCGGATCTCAGCGCATCGATCACGTAGTTTATCTCGATCTCGGTGATATCCGGGGGCGAAAAGGGAATTATTCGTTTGTTATTGTTATTTTCCATTTTTTCTTTGTACGGCTCCATTATATATTGGGTCCAGAGTTAGTTTTTACGGTTATCGGTGATATATTCAGAGCGTTTGTCTGATGCGACATGTTCCACAAGTGCAAATGTCACAACTACCATCATCTCGTACGGAAAAGGTACGAATTCGCCGGGATTGAAGCATGACATTATCAGCACGCCGAGATATGATATACCGAGCGCGGCAGTAGCGGGGTCCAGCCGGCGCGTGACCGCGACCATGCGCTCAAGCGCCTGGTACACGTATGCGGCAACGCCCACGATGCCGAGGCTCCCGATCACCTGGAGCGGCAGTGAGTGATACCAATAAAACGCGCCCGCCTTGGGGTTGTATATATCAACGTTTCCGATGTCGCCGAGACCGGTGCCGAAAACGGGATTTTTACGAAAGGCTTCAAACGCGCGCACGAGCAGCCGGTAGCGCGGCTCGTTGGGAGAAATAAATCCCTCGCCTATGCGTTTGAAAAAGCATATCATCGCGCAAACGCCGCAAATACCGATGACGGCAAACACCGCCGCCGTGATAACGGTAAGTCTTTTGCCCCATTTCTGCCGCGACGTCACCACAAGGTATACTATCAGGAATGGCAGCACCACGGCGGTCGTGATAACGGCGCCGCGCGAATCGGAGGCAAACAGGCACGCGAGCATCAGCGCAGCCACAATGAGGTGGCGTCTGTTCCGCCGCGCGAAATAAAACGGGAAGGGCAGAGCAAACAAAAGGAATGTCGCAAAGTTATTGTGCTGCTGTATCTCGGGTATGCACCCGGTGCGTATTATCGGCTCTATGCGTATAAGGATATTGAATACCGCCTCAAGGCATACGAACACGCCCATGGCATACATTATCTCGGCGTGCTTTTCGGCGCGGTCGAACTCTGCGGGGCGTTCGAGCTGCGGACGCACGAACAGATATACCGCCACCATACCCACGCTGAGCGCCATGGTGTAGTAAAGTGCAGTCGGAGCAAAATACTCGCGCAGCGTTACGGTCCCCACGCCGCCAAGCAGGATGGACACGCTCACGGCAATGATACCGGGGAAGGTCCTGCCCACCACGGGGGGCATTCTGTAATGCACGAAGTGGAAGACGAGCGCCGCGACCGCAGGTATACCGAGCCACCACATGCGCGAGAAGACCGAAAACGAGTTATAGCAATCGCACGCAAAGACGCAAAGTATCAAAAACGGGCAAAATACCGCCGTGATATCGTCGCTCACCACCAGAATAAAGCTGATAAGCAGAACGAACGCCGCCACTCCGGCGACCTGTGTGGGGGCAACGCGCGGAGCGTCATATATCTCCGAGGGCGGGATGCCCTGCATGAGTGCGCCCGACACGAACACGAGAGTTCCGAGCAGTATCAATATCGCAAAAAAACGGCGCGAAAGTAAAAAACGTCTCAGCTTCGGCAATACGTTATCAAATGACATAAAACTCTGCGCCTTTCTGAAAATTTCAAACCCGGACGGATGCGACCTTCCCGCCGCCGCGCGCAGCTGTTTTGGCGCGCCAAAACGGGGCAGCCGCATGTCGGTCGGCTGCATATAACGGGAAAAAATATATTGTCGCCCATCGTCTTTGCCGTGCGTCATGCATCGACATTCCTCACAGCTCACACAGAATTATTTTACCATAAAACCGCTCCTAAAGCAACGCTTTTTGAAAACATTTAATAAAAAATCGCGGCGCGGCGGTATTATTTACCACGGGTTTATTCTTTATGACACACAAATGCACACTTTGACAAAACAAAATTCAAAAAGGCATTTTTTCCGTTCGGCATATCGCGCGGCATACGCGGCATAAAATCATCCTGTGGGAGCAATCGGCTCCGGGTCAATTTCCGAGGAGGTGCGGCAAAATGTTTTCCTATTTAATAAGTATCCTTTCGCGTTTTCTGCATATGATGCTCGGCATCGGCACTCCGCGCGGTTTTCCTCCTCCGCTGTCTCAGGACGAGGAGCGGCAGTGCTTTCTTGAGGCGGCGGGCGGCGACGCGTCGGCGCGCGAGCGGCTGATCGTCCACAATCTGCGGCTTGTGTCTCACATCGTGCGCAAGTACTATTCCTCCAGCAACATGCAGGAGGATCTTGTCTCTGTCGGCACGCTCGGGCTTATCAAGGCTGTTGACAGCTTTGATGTCAACAAGGGTGCGCGCTTTGCGACCTATGCGGCAAAATGCATTCAAAACGAGATACTCATGTTTTTCCGCTCTCAGCGCAAGCTGCAGTCCGAGGTCTCGATAAACGATGCCATCGACTACGACCGAGAGGGCAATCCGCTTACATACATCGACGTAATAAGCTGCGAGGAAAACATGGCTGAGGAGCTTGATCTGCGTCTTGACAGTGCGCGCGTGCGCGCCTGTGTCGATACCGTTCTCGGTGAGCGCGAGCGGCAGATAATACGCCTGCGCTACGGGCTTGGCGGTTCGGCTCCGCTCACACAGCGCGAGGTCGCCGTGCGTCTCGGCATTTCCCGTTCCTATGTCAGCCGTCTTGAAAAATCCGCCCTCTCCACCCTCCGGTCTTTTTTAGGCTCGGGTGGCGTTTGAGCAGACTCATATCTTCATACCCCGACCGTGAAGTCAGTACAGATTCATATCTACAAGTCATTATTGTCTTTGGTCAAGGCGCGTAAATTTCTACAGCAGAACTTTGACCAAGACGCCGCAGGCGGCTTGGTGTGGTGCGGTAACATGAACTGAAAAATATTGCAGACTATATTCCGCACCGCTTGACTCGGCGGGGTAACCGATTTTTGAAATCTTATCACAACTATATTCCCCGCCTTACATCTGAACATGTTTTTTTGGGCTCGGGTGACGTTTCTGCAAATTTGTAGCTTCATACCCCGATGGTGAAATGAGTG
>CAUABN010000150.1:0-4324 GCA_958427275.1 uncultured Anaerotruncus sp. | reverse complement strand
ACCTTGGCGATCGCATTTATCTTATCCGAATTTCCGCGGTAACTGTTGAAGCTCACATTGTTGCGACGGTCGGTAATATACCACGACGGCTTACCGATATCGGCAAGCTCTGCCTCGGCATTCTTTATCGCTTCTTCCGCCTCTGCCAGTTCGCGCTCCGCGTCAAGCTTTGCAGTCTCATAGCTCTTCTCGGCATCGGATAGCTTGTTTTTCTCATCGTCAAGACTGTCCTCAGCCGATGTAAGCTCTGCACGCGCCGATTCTATCGCGGCTTCGTTCTTTTTAAGTTCCGCATCGGCAGCGTCAAGCGGCGCTTTTTGCTCGGCTTCGGTTTTGTCTATCGCCGCCATTGCAGCCGCAAGGAGCGCCGCATTTCCGGAATATTGGCGTTCCGCGTTTGCTCGCGCGGCGGCTATGCCGCGCGCGACCGTGTCATAAGCGGCATCAAGCTGTACGCGAGCCGCACTTACCTCTTCCGCTTTGGCGTTGAACTCGGTCCTTGACCGTTCAAGTTCGGACTCAGCCGTGCTTATTTTCTCCTTTGCGTCGGCTATCTTTGATGCGGCTGACGCAAGCTCGCTTTCGGCTTTTTTGCCTGCTTCTTCGTATTTGTCGCGTGCTTCGGATATTTTCTTTTCCGCGTCACTGCGAATGCTTTCAAGCCTTATGTCGCTTCTTGCGGCGCCGAACTCCTCAAGCTCGTCAAGCGCATCATCCACAAGCCCGAAATACTCATCCGAGAAGGTGTTCAGCTCTTCCGCGCCGGACAGCCGGACAAAAATATCCGTGTACGGTTCAAGTGCAAAGCACTCGGGGTAAACGAACATGATAACCCCAACTCGTCCTGTGCCGACGGTAGACGGCTCTTTTTCGATCGACATATACTGAGGGCAACGCACGACTCCTACCGCCGTAAGCGACTCAAAATCAAAAATTCCGTCTATATCCCGGTTCGCTGCTGATATAGTATATATCTCGCCCACCTTATGGTCAGACGTGTATCCGTTGGGTGAAGCGATAAGGCATTCACCGGGTCCCTCCGGCATTCTGCCGTCGATAAGCTCAAAGTCATTTATGAATCCGTCTCCGCCGCGAAGCGAAAGATCGACGCCGTATACGCGGGTGACATATGCCTCACCGGCGCAATCCAGGTTCACATCGGCGACCCTCGCGGGCATAGCCGATCCTACCGTACTCAGATTTCCGATCTCGGTAAGATCGTCATCGGTCAGTCCCATCGTACCCTTGATATCGATATCAAAGAAACGGAAGTCGTCGTAATACTTATCCACCGTAAGCTGCATATCGGGCGCGGTGGACATAAGGCCGCCGAGAAATCCGACCCCGACCGCCACTATTGCAAGTATCGACAGAAATCTTGATTTTGTTCTATTGACACTGCGCAGGAGCATTCTTATATATGATCTGCCCATTGCCGCATTACCACTCTATCTCGCTGACCGGAACGGGATCCGGAACAACCTCGCAGGAAACTATTCGTCCGTTTTTGATCCTTATAACGCGGTCTGCCATTCTTGTAAGCGCGCTGTTGTGTGTTATGACAACAACGGTCATTCCGGTTTTTTTACACGTATCGTGAAGCAGACCGAGAATGCTCTTGCCGGTCAGGTAGTCAAGAGCGCCTGTCGGCTCGTCGCACAGAAGAAGCTTGGGATTTTTGGCAAGCGCACGCGCTATGGACACACGCTGCTGCTCACCGCCCGAGAGCTGAGCCGGAAAATTCTGCGCTCTATCCGAAAGCCCCACGGAATCGAGCACCTCTGCCGCGGGGAGCGGGTTGCGGCTTATCTCCGAAGCAAGCTCGACATTTTCAAGCGCCGTAAGATTGGGAACAAGGTTATAAAACTGGAACACAAAGCCCACATCATATCTGCGGTAATCGGTAAGCTGCTTCTTTCCGAGAGCGCTTATTTCGGTTCCGTCAAGCATGATCTTACCGCTGTCGCACACATCCATGCCGCCGAGAATATTCAGAAGCGTGGTTTTTCCGGCGCCGGACGGTCCCACAACGACACAGAATTCACCCTTTTCGACCGAAAAGTTAAGTCCGTCTGCCGCAGCGATAACGTTCTGCCCCATTTTATAATATTTGCATACGTTTTCAAAACTGATATAAGCCATTATATATACCACCGTACAAGTTAAAGATCATCGCCGAAGTGATATCCGTATTTCTTCATATCAACATAGTATTCGTTTTCACTGCGTGTGACCGTTACGCCTTCCGCCTCAAGCCGTTCCTTCTGGTTCACGGCACCGCCGACGCCAAAGCACGGCGCCAGTCTGCCGCGGCAGTTCACCACGCGATGGCACGGAAGCCCGAAGGGATCGCGTGTAAGGCGCAGGATATTTCCCACAGCACGCACCGCACGCGGGCTGCCCGCCGTAGCTGCGACTGCGGCATATGATGCAACGCGTCCATACGGGATGGATGCCACTGCCACACGGACCTTATCAGCAAATGCCGGGGCATCGGAAACGTGCATGCGCACCTTCATCATCAGTCTATCCTTGCCAGCCATTCCGCCGCCGACGAATCCGACGACATACGCCAGTCACCGCGCGGAGACAGCGCCACTGTACCGACCTTTACGCCGTCCGGTATACACGAGCGTTTGAACTGCTGTGCAAAGAAGCGGCGGCAGAAAAGTGTGAGCGTTTTTTTTATATATTCGTCGTCATATTTTCCCGCAAAGCTGAGCCGCGCAATCCTGAAGAGTTTATCAGGCGAGTATCCGCCGCGTATCATGTAGTAAAGGAAGAAATCGTGAAGCTCATAAGTCCCGAGTATATCCTCGGTGCGCTGGTTTATTTCTCCGGGCTTGGACGGGACAAGCTCGGGAGACACAGGAGTATCAAGAATATCGTAAAGAACAGCCGCCAGACGTTCATTGGAGCACGTATCGGCGTAATACCTTACAATAAACCTGACAAGAGTTTTCGGGACCGTACAGTTCACACCGTACATTGACATATGATCCCCGTTGTACGTAGACCATCCGAGAGCTACCTCCGAAAGATCTCCCGTACCTATAACTATGCCTCCGCTCTGGTTGGCAAGATCCATAAGGACCTGTGTGCGTTCGCGCGCCTGGGCGTTCTCATAAGTCACATCATAATTGTCGAGCGAATGTCCAATATCCTTCAGATGCTGCTCGGCGGATGCGGCAATATCTACGCAACGGAAGTCCGTTCCGAGAAGCAGCGAAAGTTCTTCGGCGTTTCCGCGCGTGCGCTCACCGGTACCGAAGCACGGCATCGTTACGGTAAGAACATCCGATGCGGGACGCGAAAGACGCTCCATCGCACGCACGGCAACTATCAGCGCCAGCGTTGAATCAAGTCCACCGGATATTCCGACCACCGCTTTTTTTGCATGCGTGTGATCTATACGCTTGGCGAGCGCGGCAGACTGCATATCAAGTATCAACCCGCATCTTGAGCCTCTTACATTATCGTCATCCGGCACAAACGGACGTCTTGCAAATTTGCGCTCCAGTTCGGTCACTGCAAGCGTGTCGCCGAATGGTATTTTTGTATAATCGGCATCGTCGCGGCACCGGAACACATTGTTCTGCGACCGCGAATATGTGAGTTTTTTCACATCGATATCGCCGCAAAGTATAGTCTCATCCGAGAAAGGCGCTCTTTCCGCAATGAGCGAGCCGTCCTCACATATCATCGAGTGACCTGAAAAAACAAGATCGGTAGTGGATTCTCCGGGACCGGCTGACGTGTAAACATAGCCGCATATATTGTGTGCGGAGTTCTGCTTTATAAGACTGCGGCGGTAGTCCGGCTTTCCTATAAGCTCATTCGATGCCGAGAGGTTGACCACGACAGTCGCCCCGGCGGCACAATGCGAAACCGACGGCGGCATCTGTCCCCAGACATCCTCGCATATCTCAGCGGCAACAACAAGCTCGGGGAGTTTTTTGTGACAGAAAAGCAGTCTGGTACCGAACGGACAGCTCATTCCGGCATAATCGACGGTCACCGTTTCGTTTCCCGCCGGTGTAAACTGCCGCGCCTCATAAAATTCGCAATAGTTCGGAATAAGGCTCTTGGGAATGAGTCCGAGCAGCTTGCCGTGCCAGATAGCCGCGGCGACATTGTATATCTTTCCGAGCCTGCGCATCGGCGCGCCTATGAATATAAGCGAATCGAGCCAGGCTGTTTCTTTTGCAACGCGGGCGACCTCGCGCTCCGCCGCCGCAAGTAATGTATCGTGAAAGAAAAGATCCTGACACGTGTATCCCGTCATTCCCAGCTCGGGGAAAACGATCACAGCTGCTCCACGCTT
>CAUABN010000149.1:0-4394 GCA_958427275.1 uncultured Anaerotruncus sp. | reverse complement strand
GGTGACCCGTACGGGAATCGAACCCATGTTACCGCCGTGAAAGGGCGGTGTCTTAGCCGCTTGACCAACGGGCCGTAGCGGGAGTTGGATTTGAACCCACGACCTATCGGGTATGAACCGATTGCTCTAGCCAGCTGAGCTATCCCGCCATAATGCTTGAATATTATATCACGCTGTGCGTTGTTTGTCAATACCTTTTTTAATTATTTTTTTGAAATCACGATTTTTTTCGTCATCCCTTATTTGTTTACTGCGAACATATTGATTTTTATCTTTTTATATTGTATAATGAGGGCGTATTATGTTTACTCACAATCACTGAAAGGATGGCATTTTGCCGTTTGGTATTCACGGTATGTTTTATACCTTCAAGGGCGGAACGCACGTTCGCGAATACAAAAACACGCGCTCCCTTGCGGTCGAGGATATGCCCGCGCCCGCTGTGGTAGAAATCCCACTCTCACAGCACATAGGTGCTCCGTGCACCCCTGCGGTCAAGGTCGGAGACCTTGTTCTGCGCGGTCAGCTTATAGGAGCCGCCGCCGAAGGACTGGGATGTCCGGTACATTCCAGCGTTTCGGGCACGGTGCGCTCATTCGGCTCGCGTCCCAACGCTCAGGGACGTCCGATAGCGACAGTTATAATAGAAAACGACGGAGAGATGACCCTCTCGCCGGACATTCATCCGTTTGAAAAAAAGCTCGGCGACACGTCGCCGGATGAGATCGTGGACGTTATACGCCGCGCGGGTATCTCCGGCATGGGCGGCGCGACTTTCCCGACGTGGGCAAAGCTCTCGGGCGCGATAGGAAAGGTCAGGCGGCTCATCATCAACTGTGCCGAGTGTGAGCCTTTCATCACCGTAAACCACCGGCTGATGCTTGAGCATCCCGAGGAGGTGGTAGGCGGCGCAAAGATACTGCTGCGCGCGCTGGGGCTTCCCTCCGGAGAGATAGCGATAGAGGACAACAAGCTCAACGCCGCCGACAAAATTGCCGCCGAGATAGGCGACAGTCCCCTGCTTGAGGTCAAACTGATGCGCACAAAATACCCGCAGGGCGATGAGCGTCAGCTCATCTACGCACTCACAGGGCGCGAGATCCCGGAGGGCAAGTTGCCCGCCGACGTGGGCTGCGTCGTTTTTAACGTTGAGACCTGCTCGGCGATATACCGCGCGTTTGCCGAGGGCATGCCCCTTATCGAGCGCTGTGTCACCGTTGACGGCGACTGCGTAAAGGAGCCAAAGAACCTGCGCGTTCCACTGGGCACCTCGGTACGTGAACTTATCTCCTATTGCGGCGGTCTCGTTGCCGAGCCGTTCAAGATAATAAACGGCGGACCCATGATGGGGGCGGCGATATGGGATGCTGATACCCCCGTGACCAAGGGGACATCTGCTATTCTTGTATTTTCAAAGGAATTTGCAGCGCCGCATGACGATTTTGCCTGCATTCGCTGTGCAAAATGCGTAAAGAACTGCCCAATGCACCTGATGCCCGTTTACCTTGCGCAGTACGCTATGGCGGGCAGATACGACGAAGCGGCAAAACTGCACGTTATGAGTTGTGTCGAATGCGGCACCTGCTCGTACAACTGCCCGGGCAATGTTCCGATAGTCCAGTACATACGCGTGGCAAAGGGTGCGCTGCGCGCAAAGAAATGATCTGACGGACAGAAAGGTATGGCATAAAATGGATCAACAGATCGGGTTCCCCGAACAACTGACGGTATCGCCGTCACCGCATATAAAACGGACCGACACCACACGTTCGATAATGCTTGACGTTATCATTGCGCTTTTGCCGGCTCTTTGCTGGGGCATTTACGTTTTCGGTCCCCGCGCGCTCGTCGTGGTGCTTATATCGGTCGCCTCATCGGTACTCTTTGAATACCTTGTGCGCCTTATCCTGCGCCGCCCGGTAACCGTCGGCGATCTTTCCGCCGTAGTGACAGGTCTGCTTCTCGGACTCAACCTCCCCTCGGCGGTCTCATACTGGATCCCCGTGGTAGGCGCATTTTTTGCGATAGTCGTTGTAAAGCAGCTTTTCGGCGGCATAGGCAAGAACTTTCTCAACCCCGCGCTTGCGGGCAGAGCCTTCCTTTTCGCATGGCCGGAGCAGATGACGACCTTCCCCGTGCCTTTTGAGCGCCTGGACTGGCGTGTGTTCTCATACGTCGGCAAAGCCGACGCGATAGCGGAGGCTACGCCGCTTGCGGCATACAAGGCGGGAACGGCTCCGGCGGCGTCCGCAATCGACCTCTTTCTCGGCAAGTGCGCCGGATCGATAGGTGAGATATCCGCCCTGCTTCTCATCGTCGGAGGCATATACCTCATTTGCCGCCGCGTCATCACATGGCACATCCCCGTGGCATACATAGGAACGGTCGCGCTGCTCACATTCATCTTTCCCAAGACCGACTCGCGCATATCCTTTATGCTCGGCGAGCTGGTAGCAGGCGGACTGATGCTCGGCGCGGTATTTATGGCGACAGATTACACGACCTCTCCGGTAACACCGACAGGACGGCTGATATTCGGCGTAGGATGCGGCTGTGTGACGGTGCTGATCCGCTATTTCGGCGGCTACAACGAGGGCGTGTCCTTTGCAATACTCATGATGAACATGCTGGTCTATTATATCGACCGCTTCACCGCGCCGCGTGTTTTCGGCACGGAACGCAAAAAGAAGCAGAAAAAAGCAAAGGAGGCGAGCGCGAAATGAGCCAAAACGATAAAAACGGCGCGCTTAAGATACTGCGCATAGCCTTTTCGCTTACAATGATCTGCGTATGTGTGGCGCTGGCAGTGTCGCTTTCGTATGCGCTCACACGGGACAAAATAGAAGAAAAGCGCATTGCGACCGAGCGCGCCGCCATCGCGGCGGTCTTCGGGCGCGATGATATAGGCTACCGTGCGCTTGAGGGAACGCCCGACGACATAACGGCGGTGTTTGAGGTGACCGATGCCGACGGGAACCTTTTCGGCTACGCCGTTTCGGTCTCTCCCTCCGGCTTCGGCGGGAATATCGACATGATAGTGGGCATAGGCACCGACGGCAAAATAACCGGAGTCAACATAACGGCGCTTTCCGAAACGCCGGGACTCGGCAGCCGCGTGAACGATGCGGACTATCTCTCGCAGTACAACGGCACCGGCGGCAAGCTGGCGCTCGGCAGTGACATTGACGCCATATCCGGCGCTACGATATCCTCACGCTCGGTGCTTGCGGGCGTGAACCGTGCGCTCACAGCGGTCGATGCGATGGGACTTGTGACCGCAGACTGAGGAAAGGAGACAGCCATGACTGAAGAAGAAATAGAAAAAAAGCTGAAGGAACAGCTCCGCGACTCAGCCGCAGGCACGCCCGCACCGACAGAAGCGTCGGAAGCCGCAGCCGGCATTCCCGCCGACGCCTCGGCAGGTGCAGCCGGAAATGACGGAAAAAATGAAAAAAAGCCTTTGCCCGGATGGCTGGCAAACGCCCTGAAGATCCTGCGCGACGGTGTGCTTGACAACAACCCCGTGCTTGTACAGCTCCTCGGAATGTGTTCGACGCTCGCCACGACGACATCGGTCAAAAACGCGCTCGGCATGGGGCTTGCGACCTCGGCGGTCCTTATCTGCTCAAACATCATGATATCGCTTTTGCGCCGCGTGATCCCCAAGGAGGTCCGCATTGCCGCTTATGTCGTTATAATTTCCGGCTTTGTGACAGCGGTCGAGCTGCTTATGAAGGCATATCTGCCAGAGCTTTATGACGCTTTGGGAATATTCATCCCCCTTATCGTTGTAAACTGCATAATTCTTGCGCGCGCCGAGGCATTTGCCTCCAAAAACCGCGTGCTTCCCTCGGCGCTTGACGGTATAGCCACCGGTATCGGCTACACCTTCGCCCTGCTCCTCATCTCCTCGATACGCGAGATACTCGGCTCCGGTACCTTCTGCGGTCACACCGTTTTCGGCGAGGGCTACTCGCCCGCCGTTATATTTGTACTTCCCGCCGGCGCATTTCTGACGCTTGGATTCATCCTTGCCGTAGTGCAGAAATTCCGCAACACCTCGGAGGACCGCGCGCGCCTGCGCCGCCTCTCCGACATAAGCGAGAATACAAAAAAGCGATCCGCCGGCAAGGACGCATGACCCGGGAAAGGAAAGACAGAACATGAACTTTACTGAACTCGGATTTACCGATGTGCTCCTCATGATGATGAGCGCAATACTGGTCGAAAACTTTATCTTTTCAAAATTCTACGGCTGCTGTCCCTTCCTCGGCGTATCGGACAGCCCGGACAAAGCCCTTGGCATGGGTATGGCGGTCACATTCGTTATGACGCTTTCAAGCGCCGTAACGTGGGCGGTCTACTATCTGCTTTTGCTGCCGCGGGACCTTACA
>CAUABN010000148.1:0-4395 GCA_958427275.1 uncultured Anaerotruncus sp. | reverse complement strand
TCTTTCAAAATACGATGACAGACTTGACAATTTCGTTCCCGACACCGTAAAGGATATAAAGGGCGGCGCGCAGAAGGTCAAAAAGCAGCCCGCATCCGCCGATCAGACACAGGGGCGTCCCCGTGCCGCTCAGAGCCAGCGCGGACAGCGCGGACAGGAGGGACAGCGCAATCAGCAGTCGCCGGGCGGACAGCGCCAGGGCGGCAAGCAGCGCACACAGCAGGGACAGCAGCCTCAGCAGGGACGCGACCGCCGTCAGAACAGCCGCCGTGGCGGCGCACCCGCGCAGGCGGCTCAGCCGATAAAGAAACAGCCCGTGCACGCAACGATCCCCGATGAGATAACCGTCGGCGAACTTGCGTCACGACTCAAAGTGACCGCCGCCGAGGTGATAAAGCGCCTCATCATGATGGGCGTTATGGCAACGGTCAACCAGGTCGTGGATTTTGACACCGCCGCGCTCGTCGCCGACGAGCTGGGCGCCGAGGTGACGCGCGAGGTCGTGACCTCGATAGAGGATCGACTCTTCAACGAGGACGAGGACCGTCCCGAGGATCTTGTGGAGCGCGCGCCCGTCGTGTGCGTTATGGGCCACGTTGACCACGGCAAGACCTCGCTTCTTGACGCTATCAGAAACACACATGTCACTGCCGGCGAGGCGGGCGGCATCACACAGCATATCGGCGCATACCGCGTCCGTATCAAGGGTAAAGAGATCACCTTCCTTGACACGCCCGGACACGAAGCGTTCACCGCAATGCGCGCACGCGGCGCAATGGCAACGGATATTGCCATTCTGGTCGTTGCCGCCGATGACGGCATTATGCCGCAGACGGTCGAGGCGATAAACCACGCCAAAGCCGCAGGCGTTGAGATAATCGTTGCAATAAACAAGATGGATAAGCCGGGCGCGAATCCCGATGCCGTAAAGCAGGAGCTGACCAAGTACGACCTCGTTCCCGAGGAATGGGGCGGCGACGTTATGTGCGTTCCCGTGTCTGCGCTCAAGCGCACCGGTATTGACGATCTGCTTGAGGATATCCTGCTCATCGCCGAGGTCAAGGAATACAAAGCCAATCCCAATCGCCGTGCAAAAGGCGTCATAATAGAATCCAAGCTGGACAAGGGACGCGGCCCGGTCGCGACCGTGCTGGTCCAGAACGGTACTCTCCGCAGCGGAGACATCGTTATAGCCGGGACCTCGGTCGGACGCGTAAGAGCCATGACCGATTACGCCGGCCGCGCCGTAAAGGCTGCCACTCCTTCAATGCCCGTTGAGATAATCGGTCTTGCCGACCTTCCCGCCGCAGGCGATGAGTTCAACGCAGTCGAAAATGAAAGAATGGCGCGTGAGCTTGCCGACCGCCGCCGCGCACAGGCAAAGGAGGACACCTTCAAATCGAACAGCCGTGCAAACCTCAACGACCTGTTTGCGCAGATCTCCGAGGGTGTAAAGGAACTAAATATCATCGTCAAGGCAGACGTCGGCGGTTCCGCCGAGGCTGTAAAGCAGTCGCTTGAGAAGATATCCAACGAAGAGGTCAAGGTCAGAGTTATCCATTCCGCCGCGGGCGGCATCACCGAGGGCGACGTTATGTTCGCCGCTGCGTCAAATGCCATTATCGTGGGCTTCAATGTGCGCCCCGATAAGTCCGCTATCGACTCCGCGGAGCGTCAGGGCGTCGATATCCGCACCTACCGCGTTATCTACGAGTGCATCGATGAGATCACCGCGGCTATGAAGGGTATGCTCGCGCCCAAGTTCCGTGAGAATCTGCTCGGTCATGCCGAAGTCAGACAGGTCATTCACGTACCCAATGTCGGCTTTATCGCCGGTTCGTACGTTCAGGACGGCAAGATCACCCGTTCCTCGCTCATTCGCGTTGTGCGTGACGGCGTTGTGGTGTTTGAGGATAAGATATCCTCGCTGCGCCGCTTCAAGGACGACGTCCGCGAGGTGGCTCAGGGCTACGAGTGCGGTGTGGGACTTGAAAAATTCAACGATCTTAAGCCGGGCGACGTGCTTGAAGCGTACGTGATGGAAGAAGTAAAGCCGGACTGATATGATCCATGAAAAATCTTGCGGCGCACTTGTAGTGCGCCGCGGCAAGGACGGAAAACGGTATATATTGATGATCCGCCAGCGGCGCGGCGGCAATCGCTCATTCCCGAAGGGACATGTCGAGGTGGGCGAGACCGAGCTGATGACCGCGGAAAGAGAGGTCTTTGAGGAGACCTCGGTGCGGATAAAGATCACATCGGCGTTCCGTAAAACGGTAAATTACCATCCCGCACCCGGGGTGGATAAAGAGGTGGTCTACTTCCTTGCGTTTACCGATTGTGAGGCGACAATGGCGCGCGAGGGCGAAATTGCCGATGTTGAATGGATAAGGCTTGACCGTGCCGAGAAGTATCTGGTGCATGAAAATGACCGTATAGTTCTGCGCGCGGCAATGCAGACACCTGAGCTTAAGGATGCAAAATGAATACAGGTGCTGTTAAAAAGCTCTGCACTTTTAACAGCACCTAAAAAAATGTCGGTCGGGATACCGGCATTTTTTGATGCGCCCCCGGTCGTTTTTGCATGCTGTATCATTAAACGACCGATGACCTTTGAGGCTGTGATTTCTGTCGGATACGACAGTTTAGAACAGCCGCCGCGTGAGATACACGCGGATAAACGAAGCCTTCAATATGCGGGGAACCCGGTACAACGCAGCTACATTCCCATCCCGGTGACGGGACGGGCGGTAACAATGCTTGCGCTCCGGCAGTCCGCAGGGACAGCTCTCACGGAGAGAAGCCCTCACAGTATCCTATGTTCGGTCAGAAAGTTCATTGTCTTTGCCGCATGTTTCAGGTTGTTCAGCTTCGCCCAATGTGTGAACCCCGCGCTCTGCCGTGCTTTGAGATTGTTCTGAATGTCAATGAGCAAACTGATTCGACCGTCACGATGTTTCGGCTGACGGGAAGGACGGGAGCCTCCGGCGATCCGCGCGGTAATGGCTTCCTCCGTGTAGTCGATCCCCAGCGTTTTCATACGGGTGAATCGCTCCTGATCGGAAGCGCGGCAGGATATAAATTTTCCGCGTTTGATTTCATACCCTTCGCGTTCCAGACGGGCAAGCAGTTCTTCAAAATCCGCACAGGACGGAATGAGCCGGTCAATCGCCGCTTTCAGTTTTGCCTTATAGCTCGTGCCATTCCGTGCAGCTTGATGTTCAATGTAACTTTTGCCTTTGTCCTGTCCGGGAACGACGACGGACAGACCGTGTTCCTTGCACAGCCAATCAGAGGTGCGGCGGATTTCGTGATAGCTCCGTTTGTTGGAATGATAGTGCTTATGATCCGCAAAGCTGACCGCATTGAAAATCAAGTGGTTATGAACGAGATCCTTGTCAATATGCGTCGTCAGAACAAACTCATATTTGCCGCCCGGGATTTCTTTCGCAAGCTGCATACCGATCTCATGGGCTTCCTCTGGCGACACTTCACCCGGCTCAAACGCCTGTATCAGGTGACGCCCCAGATTCGTGCCTTTGTCGATGGCATGGCGACGCGTCCAGGCAAATTCGATGTCGGCGGTCTCGGCGGCGCAGCCGTAGGCAGAAACGAGCAGGCAACCGTCCGTTTTCTCGGGATTGCAGATATAGTCAATCGCCGCTTTCAGCACCCGTTTGATAGGATGCGTCTTTGTAACTGCCATATCTGCTCCATCCTCTCCTGTATCTCCTCCATGTCGGCTTTGTATGCAGTGCCGCCGGCATTCAACCGTTTGGCGATCTGATTGATATTGTGTCCGATAGAGAAAAGCGACTTGTTCATCTCTTTCAGACTTGACATATCCGTGTGGATGATATATCCGTCAATCACCATCTTCCGCAGATACGCGCCGTATCTCTGCGTCGGGAGCTTTTTCATCTTCTCGTCAATGAGGCGTTTTTCTTCCTCCGTGACCCAGAATTTCATCTGTAAGTTCCGTTTTCGGTTCGCCATAAAACGCCTCCGTTTCTCATAAGGGTTTGGGACTATCCCAACAAGCAAAAAAACCGCAAGTGGGTACTCACTTGCTGTGCTTGCTATCGTAACTCTATCGTACCTTCTAACTTTACCCTTACTACACCTCGGAAGGGGCAAAATGGCTGATTTTTCGCAAAAAAAGAGGGCAAAAAGAAAGACGCAACAGACTTTGAAAATCTGCTGCGCCGTGGCCTAATCCAATAAATCAGTCACAGCGGGTCGAATTTAATTACTCATAAGTATAATTGTGCCCATATATGTTATTGAGTGGATGTTTACCGCACATGATATGATTATGCGTTCATTCGCTTTCATTAAAAACATACAGATAGTAGTCCTCAAGTGTAGGGAACGCCATTTCAACACGGTCGTTTT
>CAUABN010000147.1:0-4437 GCA_958427275.1 uncultured Anaerotruncus sp. | reverse complement strand
TACCGCGCATATATCTCCATGCTTGGCGGCAAAGGATTTGTGCGCCATATGGAGAACACGATAGGTTCCAACCTCTACACGACGCTCACCTCATCGGACGGCATGCTTCACGCATATTACATAGCCTGCGAAAAGGCGGTGCGTATAGTGACTGCCCCCAAGGGCAGTTACACGCTCCCGCGGTTCGAACCGGAAAAGGTGACGAAGATAACCGAGCCGAAAATGACGCAGATGTCTCTCGACTACGCCGCCGGAAACTTCGGGATGTGCTATATATTCACGCTCGAGGACGGCAGCTTTGTTATAGTGGACGGCGGAGGCACAAAGGGCAATGATACCGCCAAGCTGTATAAGCTCATCGGCACGCTGAATGAGCGCCCCGACGGAAAAATCGTGATAGCCGGGTGGATACTTACCCACGAGCATTGGGACCACTTCAGTGTATTTTATCAGTTCTGCCGCGATTACGGTTCAAAGGTCACGATCGAGGGCTTTTACTTCAACACGGCTGCCGAATCGTCGGTATACAATTCGACAAACCCCAATTACTACATAAAGCCAAAGCTTGACGAAGCGATGCAGTCAGCCGGGATCGACAAGAAATACGTCATACACTGCGGGCAAAAATACTACATCCGCAATATGGCGCTCACCTGCCTTTACACGCAGGAGGACAGCTACCCCAACATCATACACTATTTCAATGAAACATCTATGGTGACCCTTGCGGAGCTGGGCGGTCAGAGAATAATGATATTCGGGGACTCCAACGACAAGGCATCCGACCGGATGTACCGCAGATACGCCGATGCAAAGATCAAAAACGCCGACGGCACCGAGACGGATTTCTTAAAATGCGACATAATGCAGGTAGCTCATCACGGCTATGACGGCGTAAGACTGAACCTTTACGCAAAAATAAAAGCCCCGCTCGCATTCTGGCCGACCTCGGAGGCGGAGCAGAAAAAGCAATCCTCCGGATCGACATCCACCTACTACTACGAGGCTGACAACTATATAGCCAACACGCTGAAGGCGCTTTGCCTTGACGCACAGAAAACTCACACAGTAACCCTTCCCTTCAATGTCGGAGACACAGTGACCGACAGGGATTGAATATGAAAGGAAACAGAAAGAATGAAAACCACTCGCATTCTCGCTATCGTTATTGCCATCTCGATGCTTGCGGTGCTTTGTTCCTGCAACGGCAACAACAGCGGTAACGTAACGACTCCCGCCGACAAGACATCGGCAGTATCGCCCGAAAGCACCGGCGCTCCCGCCACAGATGCTCCCACCGCACCTGTGACCGACGCCCCCACCGAGCCGGCGACCGAAGCTCCCGCAACGAGCACCGAGCCTGCCGTGACCGAAGCTCCGGTTCCCGAGCCTGCGCAGGTAAACGGCGTATATCAGATTGCCTCTGCCGACGACCTTATCTGGGTCAGCATGAAGGGTCCGCTTGACGGCAAATATCTTCTCACCGCGGACATTGAGTTCAACCTCACAGAGGGATATGAAAAATGGACCATCGAAAACACTCCGAAGAACACAATGACCCCCATCGGCAACTCGGCATTCCCCTTCTCCGGCACCTTTGACGGCGGTGGACATCTGATAACCGGTCTGTTCGTATACGGCGCAGGTGAGACCGGTATGTTCGGCTTCATCAACGGCGCTACGATCGAGAACCTTATCATCGGCGAAGGTCTTATCTGCTCCGCCGACTCGAACGTCGGCGCGTTCGTCGGCAAATTTGACGGCGAAAACAACGTGATACGCAACTGCATCAACTACGCCAACGTGACCGGCAACGCATACGTCGGCGGCATTGCAGGCAAGTATAATTCCTCTGCCAGCGCAAGACTTGTTATCGAAAACTGTGTCAACCACGGCAACGTTACAGCCACAAAGAAATCACACGCCCTGTATGTCGGCGGCATTATCCCCGCCGTTGTGGGTGTTCACGTAAAGTCGTGCGCCAACTTCGGCACCGTTTCGGCGGGTATCGTCGGTGACGCTTCCTACGCCGAAAAGGGCTGCGCCATACTCGGCGGTATTACCGGCGTCATGAGCGGCAGCGGCGGTGACGCCAGCATAATCGACTGCTACAACAAGGGCGATGTCATAAGCTGCAACGCCGGCGCCAACAACGGTACGTCTGCCGCGGCGGGCATCGTTGGCAGAATGAACACCGCCGGCGACAGCGGCGCGACCTGCGTGATCAAGAACTGCTACAGCACCGGAAACGTTTACACGATGAGCGCGGACTCCAAGGAGCTGAGCGCCTCCTGCGCGACCAAGAGCGGCGACGATTATGCGGAAAATGTGTATGCCTCCGGACGCGTGCTGATCTGGAACACCGAGACCGAAAACACGAACGCCTTCACGCCCGCGTGCGGCGCTCCCGAGGTGAACACCGGTGTCGGCGCCTCCACAGCCATGAACCTCGATCCCGAGGTGTGGGTCGATACCGCAGACAACACCCCCATACTCAAGAGTATTCCCGCGACTCACCAGAACACACTGGTATAAGCTAATAAAAAACCGGTGGTGTTAAAAAACTCAAATTGAGTTTTTTAACACCACCGGTTTGTTACCACCTGTCGCTTCCGTCGTCGGGAATGACCCGCTTGACTGCGGCAATGGCGCATTCTATCATGCTGTTATCCGGCTCGCGCGTGGTTATGTGCTGGAGCCACATTCCGGGAGCGGATATTATGCGTGTAAAGAGGTTATCATGTCTGCCCGCGAGCTTGAGAAGCTCGTATCCCACACCCATTATGAGCGGGAGCAGGAGAATACCGATAGCGGAACGAAGCACAACGTTCAGCACGCGGCTGTCAACGATATGCGCGGGAATGAACATGGTGATGAGTATCGAAACGAGTACCATAAGTATCAGGAACGAGGTACCGCAACGGGGATGGAAGCGACGCTGTATCCTTACGTTTTCAACGGTAAGCTCAAGCCCATGCTCGTAGCAGAAGATAGTTTTATGCTCTGCGCCGTGATACATGAACGTGCGTTTTATATCCTTCATAAGCGATATGAGCGCCATATACGCCACGAGTATTATGATCTTCACCACTCCGGTAAACGCAGCGCGTATCAGCGACCAGCCGTAGCCGGAGTTGTTGAGGACCGGGAACGCACGTGTGAGAAGCTCGTAAAGCGCCTCGGGTATCACCTTGAAAAGCACGACGGCAAGCACGACTCCCAGCACTGACGCGCCTACCATCAGCGCGGTAATAGCGCCGGAGGAGCCTCCCTTTTTACCGTCCGCTTTCTTTTCCGCGTCCTCGCCGCCTTCGGCGGTCGTTTCGGGAGCCGTCTCCTCAAAACCCGCTATCTCCGCGGAACGCATAAGCGTTTTATAGCCCACTATCATTGAATCGACAAAGTTGAACACGCCGCGTATTATAGGAAGCTTTGTGATGGGCGAGCGTGTGTTTTTCTTGTTTTGCCACTCCTCAAGACATATCGTTCCGTCCGGACGCCGGACAGCCATCGCGGTCTTGGCGGGTCCGCGCATCATTATACCCTCGATAAGCGCCTGACCTCCTATTGATGTCTTTATGGCGACAGGGTCTTTTTTATTTTTTTCCGACATTACAATTTTCCTTTCAATCCGCCGCTCGGCGGCAGATTCTATTATAATCTATTTTTGTGAACGCTTGATGAATTATACCGTCCATACAGATTAATATGCGCTGTCTACCCGGAAAAACCCGCAATGTCACCCCAAAACGGATTTCGTCATAATACAACATAACACTACATATAGTTATCACGTGCTTCAAAAAACGGCACATTTAGAGGTTTTGTAAAGTTTTTTTGGTTATATTAGACAGTTCCTGCGAACATTTTTTGTGCAACTTTTTCTTTATTTTCTGTTGCAAATTTTGGTATTATTTGGTATAATATTACTGTCAAATCCCAGCATATAACGGAGGAAGAGGAATGGATAACACGACAAAGATAATAATAGCGGATGAAAACGCGCAAATGCGCAGATCAATGTGCGACGGCCTTCGCCGTGCAGGCTTCGGTGCGATATATGAGGCATCGAACGGCGAGGAAGCGCTTGAACTCATTTCACGGATTCATCCCGCAGTGGCGCTTTTGGACGTATGGCTTTCAAAGCTCGACGGCATAGGCGTAGTGCGCGGCGTGCGCAGTATGAGCTTTACACCGGACGAGGCGCCGGCGCTTGTTGTGCTTTCAATGGTATCGAATCAGAATGTTTTTGTTGAGGCTATGAACGCGGGCGCGGCTATGTGTCTTCTGAAGCCGGTAGACTGCGACAGCCTTGCCGACCACATACGGAGTCTCGCACGCGCACGTTCGGAGAAGGCGCAGGGGCACGTTACGACAGCAGACCCCGAGCGTACACCGGACATCGAAACACAGGTAACGAAAATAATACATCAGATC
>CAUABN010000146.1:0-4447 GCA_958427275.1 uncultured Anaerotruncus sp. | reverse complement strand
CATACCCCGACCGTGAAGTCAGTACAGATTCATATCTACTACACGTCCTTAGTTATATCTGAACATGTTTTTTTGATTTCGGGTGACGTTTCTGCAAATTTGTAACTTCATACCCCGACCGTGAAACGAGTTCAGATTCTTATCTACTCCTCGACCATAGTTATATCTGAACATGAAGTAACTTTCCGGCGAAGTAAATGCAGATTTATGATTTTTTTCCGTCCGTTGACGGAGAAAAACGAAGATTTCCGCTTGAGGAAATCTACCTCAATCCGCGCTGCGGGTATCACCTTGCTGTCACGCGAATGCGTGACAGCAAGATATCACACGGCGAAGCCGTATATCACATTCTGCGAAGCAGAATATATCACCCTTTTATCCCGCTTCTGCTCACGCCCTGCATGATATACTTGCGCAGGAACAGGAACACAAGGAAGAGCGGCAGAGAAACGAGCGCGACAGCCGCCATCTGCACGGGGTAGTTCACGTCTCCGCTCGTCTCGGTGAACGCATTGCGCAGACCGTTTGTTATGAGTCGGTGCGCCTCATCGTTTGCCACGAGACGCGGCCAGATGTAGGAGTTCCATGCGCCCATCATTTTGAGTATCGTTATCGATATCAGCGTCGGCAGCGACAGCGGTATCATCACCTTCCACAGATACTTGAGGTCGCTCGTGCCGTCCACCTTTGCGGCGAGATACAGCTCGTTGGGTATCTGCATGAAGTTCTGCCTCAAAAGATAAATGTAAAAAACGCTGACAAGGAAGGGCACGATAAGAACGGTATACGTATTGCGCCATCTGAAATCCGTGACGGTTATGTAGTTTGTAATGGTAAAAAGCTCGCCGGGGATCATCATCGTCGCCAGCATTGCCGAGAACATAAGGTTTTTGCCTTTGAATTCAAGGCGTGCGAAGGCGAAAGCCGACAGCACCGTGATGATGAGCGACAGAATTGTCGAAACTATACCGACATACGCGGTATTGAGGAACAGCTTACCGAGATTTGCGGTAGTGAACGCCTCGGCGTAGTTGCCGAACATGACCTGCTTCGGCCAGAAGGTCGGCACAGGCTCGCGGTACTCGGCAAGCGTTTTGAGCGATGAGTTTATCATCCAGTAAAAGGGGAAAAGCACGCACACCGCAACTATGATAAGAAACAGATACGTACCCACCATAACCACGACCTTACCGACCTTCTGCTTTGCGGAGGTCTTGGCAAGATCCATCTCGTGCATTACGACAGTATTTTTATCAGACATTTCAGGTCCCTCCCGTCAATAATGTACCCGCTTCTTGCTGACCTGAAGGTTAACAAGAGTCACGGCAAGGATTATCATAAAGAGTATCAGCGCGGCGGCGCTGGCGCGTCCCTGATTGTCGTTTTCAAGCGCGTCGTAAACAAAGCCCACCATCGTGTTGAGGCGTCCCGCGTCGTCGGCGGGTCCCATCTTTTCGCCGAATATACCCACTATGCTGGTATATTCCTTGAAGCCGCCGATAAAGCCCGTTATAATGACATAAGCAAGCATGGGCGAGAGCAGCGGCACGGTGATCTTTGTGAATATGCGGCGGCGCGACGTGCCGTCAATGCGCGCTGCGTCGTAGTACTGGCGGTTTATGCTCTGCAGTCCGCCCAAAAGGATAAGTATCTTGAAGGGCAGTGCGTTCCAGACTATGTAGATTATCATTACCGCCATGTTTGCGGTATATGACGAACCGGCGTTTATCCAGTTCACCGCATGTCCGCCGAAAAACTCTATTACATTATTTATGATACCGGCGGTGACGACAAGCTCGTTCTCGGTCCCGAAAAAGCTGCCGACGATATTGAACATTGCCGCAAATACCATGCCTATGGCTATCGAGTTGGTGACATAGGGCAGGAAGAATATCGTTTGCAGTATCTTCTGGAATCTCTTTATTGAGTTGAGTCCGACCGCTATGAGCAGTGCAATCACGGTCGAAAGCGGGACCGTCCACACGCAAAGCAGCACGGTATTTTTAAGACACTGGAGGAAGCGCTGATACTTTACGACTTTTACGAAGTTGCCGATACCGAATTTGAACGACGCTCCGCCGACAGCCATAAGTCCGCTGTAACCCTCTAAAAACGCCATTCTCACCGTATTTATTATCGGCCACACGGTGAAGATCAGCAAAAGAACGATTGCGGGCGACAGATAAAGCCACGCCTTGTACTGATTTTTTCTTTCCATGATTTATTCTCCGAAATAAATTCTTTCTTCGGTTTCTTTTTTTAATCTAAACGTTTTTTTGGGCTTGAGGTCGAACTTCACGGTAGCCGAGGCGGTATCCACCTTATTATCCGAGCCTATTATCGACCGCACGACCGGGCTTGCGGACGCCGCGTGGCGCGAAACTATGCTTACGTCGCGTCCCATGATCTCAACGCCGGAAAGCTCGCAGGTAAATCTGCCCGCGTCATTCAGTATAAAGCCCTCGGGACGGACTGCCGCCCAGACCTCGCCGTCCGGCGCGCCCTTGACTTCGAGCACTGCCTCGTCGCCTATGTAGAGCTTCTCTCCCTTTACGCTGCCGGAGAAAACGTTGATCGGCGGCGTACCGAGAAATTTTGCCACAAAGAGGTTCACCGGGTCGTCATACACGCCCTGCGGCTCGCCGACCTGCTGTACGACGCCCTTTTTCATGACCACTATCATATCCGAGATGCTCATCGCCTCTTCCTGGTCATGTGTTACGAACACCGTGGTTATTTTTGTTTCACGCTGGATGCGGCGTATCTCCTCGCGCGTCTGGAGTCTCAGTCTCGCGTCAAGGTTTGAGAGAGGCTCGTCGAGCAGGAGCACGCGCGGCATTTTTACAAGTGCGCGCGCTATTGCGACTCTCTGCTGCTGACCGCCGGACAGCTCGTTCGGCTTTCTGTCGAGCAGTTCGTCTATCTGCACAAGGCGTGCCGCCTCCTCGGCTCGCTTCAGCATTTCGTCCTTTGTGAGCTTATCCGCTCCCCTGAGGTTCTGAAGCGGGAAAAGTATGTTCTGCTTTACCGTAAGGTGCGGATAAAGGGCATAGTTCTGGAACACCAGTCCTACGCCGCGGTTTTCGGGCGAGAGCGCCGTTACATCGTCCTCGCCGAAGAATATTTGGCCCTTTGTGGGAGTCTGGAGTCCGGAGATCATATAAAGCGTTGTGCTTTTGCCGCAGCCCGAGGGACCGAGAAGCCCTATCAGCTTACCGTCCGGCACTTCGATATTGAAATCGTTTACCGCCACGACCTCCTCGTTTGATTTTTTGTTCCGGCTCGGGAAGATCTTTGTTACGTTCTGCAAGACGATTTTCATTGTCTTTTCCGCTCCACCTTTCTTAATATTCGCTTCTTGCGGCTTCCTCCGCCGCAAGTTGTCTTTTATATTCTACAAGCGCGTCAGTGCTTTCAAATATCCGCTGTGTGGCATAATCCGCCGTAACGGTGCCCGCTATAAGATCGTGTATCGGCGTATGTGCCTTTGTTGCCGCCGTAAGTATTATCTGCAATATGCATATCAGCGCTATCACGACGGTGCCTACGATACCGAGCATTCTGAAATATATCATCACGGCTATGAGCACGGGTATCATTGTTTCTATCGTATATTTACCGAGGATCGACCTCACAAAAAGCGCCACGGGAGTTACACGCACCGAGTCCGCACGGCATACGCATATACCGAATATCTTTTTCCCAAGCGTTCTCCCTTCGCCGAGTATGAGCGGCAGGGCGAATTCCAGTATCATAAACGCAAAGAAAAGCGACAGCGACAATATCAGAACAGTAAGCTCCACGACGATACCGTATGTGTGCACGGTATTTTCGTCCGCGTTCAGCGCCGCGGCTGCCTCGTCGTACCTTGCGCGTTCCTCCTCGGACATCGCGCGGTACTCCTCCTCGGTGATATCAAAGCTGACGCCATATTTTTCCTCTGCGTCCTTATATATTTTTTCCATTTCCGCGGCGCGGCGGTCATATCCCGTCACTGCGGACAATATCAGCGCCAGCCCCACGGCAAGCACTGCCAATAATATAGCGTCAAACAAAAATGCCGACGCTCTTTTATAAAAACTCATCTGCCGCTTCTCCCTTGGGACAAAGAACTATCTGCTTTTTCCGGGCTGTCAGGCTGTTTTTCCGGTTGCGTGCGCCGTTTTTCCCCTTGCGCGCACCCTTCCTCTTATATTATAACATATTCCCGCAAAATTTCAATACCTTTTTTGGACTCGGGTGGCGTTTCTGCGGATTTATAGCCGCATACCCCGACCGTGAAGCGAGTTCAAACTCATATCTACTACACATCCTTAGTTACATCAGAACATGAAGTAACTTGTCGGTGAAGTGAGTGCAGACTCTTATCTACGAGTCATTATTGTCTTTGGTCAAGACGCCGCAGGCGGCTTGGTGAGGCGGGGTAACCGAACCTTGAAATCTCATA
>CAUABN010000145.1:0-4497 GCA_958427275.1 uncultured Anaerotruncus sp. | reverse complement strand
AGTGATACTATGCTTGAAATTTCCCCGAAATCGAATCTGCTTGAACAGAAGTCATATAAATATTCGCTTCAGGATATCCCCGAGCCGAATCTGTATCGGGAGGTCTACAATTATGAAGAGGTGCCGAAGGTACCCTTCAACCACCGCCGTGTGCCGCTCGGTATGCCTGCAGAGATATGGATAACCGACACGACTTTCCGCGACGGCATGCAGTCGCAGGCTCCTTATTCGCCGGAACAGATAGTTGACATATACAAAATGCTTTCCCGCCTTGGCGGTCCCAAGGGGATAATCCGCGCCACCGAGTTCTTCGTTTACAGCGAGAACGACCGCAAGGCGCTCAACGCCTGCCGTGAGCTGGGACTTGAATTCCCCGAGATAACCACGTGGATACGCGCCACCGAGAACGATTTCAGGCTCGTGCGCGACCTCGGCATAAAGGAGACGGGAATACTCGTTTCCTGCTCCGACTACCATATATTCAAAAAGCTTGGCATGACGCGCGGTCAGGCGCTTGAGCATTACCTTAAAATAATATCCCTCGCACTTGAAATGGGCATACGTCCGCGCTGTCACTTTGAGGACATCACGCGTGCGGATTTTTACGGCTTTGTCGTGCCGTTCGTAAACGAGATACAGAGACTTTCCGAGGAAGCAGGCGTACCGATACGCATCCGTGCGTGCGATACTATGGGCTACGGCGAGCCGTACAGCGAGGTCGCGCTGCCGCGAAGCGTGCCGGGCATAATTTACGGTCTGCAGCATTATTCCGACGTGCCGAGCGTGATGCTTGAGTGGCACGGCCACAACGATTTCTACAAGGGCGTTGCAAACGCCACATGCGCATGGCTTTACGGCGCATCGGCTGTCAACTGCTCGATGCTCGGCATCGGCGAGCGCACCGGCAACGTGCCCCTTGAGGCGATGGTATTCGAATATGCCTCGCTCCGCGGCACGCTTGACGGGATGGATCCCACCGTGATAACCGAAATAGCGGAGTATTTCAGAGACAAAATCGGATACGACATACCGCCAATGACTCCGTTCGTCGGTGAGAATTTCAACGTGACCCGCGCGGGAATACACGCGGACGGAATGATAAAGGACGAGGAGATATACAATATTTTCGATACGGCGAAGCTGCTCGGCAGACCTGCCGGCGTAACGGTAAGCTCCACCTCCGGACTTGCCGGTATAGCCTACTGGATCAACGCGCACTATCACCTCACCGGCTCCGAGGCTCTTTCGAAGAAGGACCCGCTCGTTCTCCATATCAAGGAATGGGTGGATGCGCAGTATGCCGCCGGACGGCAGACGGTGATATCATCCAAGGAGCTTGAAAAGCTGATAATCAAATATAAAAACAAGGAAGACTGAAATGGGACTTACGATAGCACAAAAAATAATCAAGTCGCATCTTGTTGAGGGCGACATGACGCCGGGCATCGAAATAGCACTGCACATTGACCGCACACTTACGCAGGACGCCACCGGAACGATGGCGTATATCGAATTCGAATCAATGGGACTTGACAGCGTAAAGACCGAGCTTTCGGTCGCGTATGTCGATCACAACACCCTTCAGGCGGGCTTTGAGAACGCCGATGACCACGAATACCTCCGCACCGTTGCGGCAAAGTACGGCGTTTATTATTCGCGCCCCGGCAACGGAGTGTGTCATCAGGTGAACCTTGAACGCTTCGGCGTCCCCGGCAAGACACTTGTCGGCTCCGACAGCCATACGCCCACTGCGGGCGGTATAGGCATGCTCGCCTTCGGCGCGGGCGGACTTGACGTTGCCGTTGCCATGGGCGGCGGTGCCTACCGCATGACGATGCCGAAGATGGTACTCGTGCGGCTCTCCGGCAAGCGCCGTCCGTGGGTGGCGGCAAAGGATGTCATCCTTGAGCTTCTCCGCCGTATCTCGGTAAAGGGCGGCGTAGGAAAAATAATCGAATGGGGCGGCGAGGGCATTGCAGATCTGCGTGTTCCGGAGCGCGCCACGATAACGAACATGGGCGCCGAGCTGGGAGCGACTACGTCGATATTCCCGTCCGATGAAGCAACGCGCAAATTCCTTTGCGCCGAGGGCAGGGAGGCGGATTATATACCGCTTGCCTCCGACCCCGACGCGGTGTATGATGAAATAATTGATATCGATCTTTCGGAACTTGAGCCGCTGGCTGCCTGCCCGCACAGTCCCGACAACGTAAAGCCGGTGCGCGAACTGGCGGGAATGCCGATACAGCAGGTGTGCGTCGGCTCCTGCACGAATTCTTCTCTTGCCGATATGCTGACCGTTGCGGCGATACTGCGCGGCAGAACGGTTGCGCCGAGCGTGGAGATGTCGGTCTCGCCCGGCTCCAAACAGGTGCTTGCGATGCTCGCCGAATGCGGCGCGCTCAACGATATCATCGCTTCCGGCGCCCGACTGCTCGAATGCACGTGCGGTCCCTGCATCGGTATGGGCTTTTCGCCGTCCTCGGGCGGCATTTCGCTCCGCACCTTCAACCGCAACTTTGAGGGCAGGAGCGGCACGCGCGATGCCGGAGTTTATCTTGTCTCGCCCGAGACCGCCGCTGTGTCGGCGATATTCGGCGTGATAACGGACCCGCGCACGCTCGGCGAATATCCGCATACCGTGCTTCCCGGGCATTTCCGCATCGATGACAGCGCCATCATTCCTCCTCTTGCGCCGAAGGCTGCCAAAAACGCTGAAGTTCGCCGCGGACCGAATATCAAGCCGTACCCCGAAACATACCCCCTCGGCAGCAGGCTCTCGGCTCCCGTATCGCTCAAGGTCGGGGACAATATCACCACCGACCATATCATGCCTGCAGGCGCAAAGATACTGCCGTACCGTTCAAATATACCGAAGCTCTCCGAATTCTGTTTCAACGTCTGCGATGCCGATTTCTCGAAGCGTGCAAAGGCGCTCGGTCAGAGCATCGTGATCGGCGGGGTCAACTACGGTCAGGGCTCGTCCCGCGAGCATGCCGCTCTCGTTCCGCTTTACCTCGGAGTACGTGCGGTCATAGCAAAGAGCTTTGCGCGTATACACCGCGATAATCTTGTGAACGCGGGCATACTGCCGCTCACATTTGAAAATGCGGAGGATTACGACCTTATTTCCGAGGGCGACGTGCTTTCGCTTGACGGACTTGACGGCGGACTTGAGAGCGGCAGGGTGATACTCAGCGATGAAACGAACGGAAAGAAGATACCGCTCGTTGCGGCGCTCAGCACGCGCCAGATAGCCGTGCTTCGTGCCGGCGGACTGCTTAAATACTCGGCAAAATAAAAAAAGAGGAAGTCACGAAAATGGAAAATGTATACGAAAAATATATCTCATCCGCCGTTGCGGATTTTGAAAAGATACTGCGCGAGCAGCTTGCACGCAACGATAAAATGAAAAGCGCGCCACCTGCGACCGACTATGCTGCGCTTGATAAGATCATAATAGGCTGCTGCGGCGGTGACGGCATCGGTCCGATCATTACCGCCGAGGCTCGCCGCGTGCTTGAAGCGCTGCTTGCCGATGAGATCGCCGCAGGCAGGATAGAGCTGCGCGATATCGAGGGACTCACCATTGAGAACCGTCTGGCAGCAGGCAAGGCGATACCCGACGATGTGCTTGCGGCTATCCGCGAATGCCACGTCGTGCTGAAGGGGCCGACGACTACCCCGCAGGGCGGTACGGGAGCCAAGGAACTTGAAAGCGCCAACGTTGCCATGCGCCGCGAGCTGGACCTGTTTGCAAACGTGCGCCCCGTTTCCATTCCCGCCGAGGGAATAGACTGGACCTTCTTCCGCGAGAATACCGAGGGTGAATATGTCCTCGGAAGCCGCGGAGTGTCCGTGCCGGGCGAGCTTTCATGCGATTTCAAGGTCACGACAGCCGAGGGCACTGCGCGTATCGCACGCGCGGCATATGATTTTGCCAGAAAAAACGGCAAGACCCGCGTCTGCTGTGTTACAAAGGCGAATATAATGAAAAAGACCGACGGCGACTTCTCACGCATCGCGCATAAGATCGCGGCGGAGGAATATCCGGAGCTTACGGTCGAGGACTGGTATATCGACATCATGACCGCAAAGCTGCTTGATACCGCGTCGCGCTCCGGCTTCCAGATCTTCCTGCTTCCGAACCTCTACGGTGATATCATCACCGATGAGGCGGCACAGATACAGGGTGGTGTAGGAACTGCGGGCAGCGCCAATGTCGGCTCGCGCTATGCTATGTTTGAGGCTATACACGGCTCCGCTCCGCGTATGATAGAGCGCGGCGACGGCGACTATGCCAACCCCGCCAGTATGCTTCGCGCCGCGGAGATGCTGCTGCGTCATATCGGCTATGCCGACCGTGCCGACCGCCTGCGCGCGGCGCTCGATGCCGCCACGGCTCCCGATTCTCCAATAAAGATTACAGGCCGCCGCGGGGGTTCCACCTGCCGCGAAATGGGCGAGTACGTGATAGGGAAGATATGATGTTGAAGT
>CAUABN010000144.1:0-4532 GCA_958427275.1 uncultured Anaerotruncus sp. | reverse complement strand
AGATAACGAAATCCAAATTCAAAACGCAGATAAAGCTACATATGCCCACCCTTGACGAGTACTATGCTACCATCGAAGGCATTATGCAGGCACGTGTGGACGAGGAGGAGCAGTCTCAGCTTTCAAAGGATGAGCTGAAAAAGGCATTGCGTGCCGCGAGAGCGGAGGGCAACACCGATACCGCTGCCGTTATCTCCAAGTTCTATGAGGACCACCCGGAGTGGGTAAAATATCAGGAGACCGAGGCATCGACCGATACCGAGGAGACCGTGCCCGAAACACAGCTCAACGATCTTGGCATGCCCGAGATCAAGTATCCCGACGAGCGCGAGAATCAGCTTGATATCATTTGGCTCGGCGGATATGATAAGTTCATGGAGTACATAAACAATGACCTCCTTCAGCGTCTGGACGAGCAGCTTTCCAGCACCTCCAAAAAGCTGAAACAGTACATATACCCCGGCGCTCTTGACGCTGTAAAGACCGCGGGAAGCGGCACATATG
Source organism: uncultured Anaerotruncus sp. (assembly GCA_958427275.1). Classification (GTDB taxonomy): domain Bacteria; phylum Bacillota; class Clostridia; order Oscillospirales; family CAG-272; genus CAG-390. Next base: position 4,028 of record CAUABN010000144.1, on the reverse strand, counting down.
CCATCCCCAACAACACCGTCATCGGCGAATACACATACCTCCTGCTCAACAAGAGACTGGTCGATAAGTATAAATACACTCCCTCCGATCTTACCAATATCGTAAAGTGCGCGAATTTCCTGGCGGATGTCAAGAAGTACGAGCCGGATGTGCTCCCCATCGTCGGCGAGATCCCCGTGACTCTCACCAAGTATTGGAGCATCAATCCCGACACGCTTGAGATCAACCACAACAAGTTCAACATCATCGGTCATGGTATCAGCGATACCGCAACGCTCGGCTCCATGTTCAACTTTACCGGCGTTTTCGGAACCAACGTTGAGCTTGCCAACACAAGCGATTACGCCAAGCAGCTCATAGCTATCCGTACATACAAGGATCTCGGTTATGTAAACGAGGACACGAATACGACCAAGGAATACGCGGTGCGTATCGTCAAGGGCGGCGGCGAGCTTGCCGAAACATACAGCGAAAACTACTACATGAACATTATCGAATCTCCCCGCGCTGACTATGAAGATATCTTCGGCAGCATGTTCGGTGTTTCCACCTATACAAGAAGCCTTAAGCGCAGCATGGAGATCATCACGTACCTCAATACCAACTCCGATCTTCGCAATGTGCTTCAGTACGGCGTTGAGGACGTTCACTACGAGCTTGACGACGAAGGCATGCTTCACAGACTCAACAACAATTATATGATGGACATCAACAAGACCGGTAACGTCTTTATGGCGTATCCGGAGGAGGGAATGCCCAAGAACGTATGGACCTACGGTAAGGCTCAGAACACCGCTGCCAAGACCATGATGACCCTCGGTCTGCGCTTCAAGAATGAGGATTTCCAGAGTTCGTCCGATCCCGAGGCGGTAAACAAGCTCAAAGCGGCTATCAAGGCTGTCAATGATTATTCCGCAGACGTTGAAAAGAGACTGAACGCTGCTCAGTCCGTAGCGGAGCTTGAAGAGATCATGCGTGAGGTCGCTCGCAAGTTCGGTACCGACACAAACGTAAAGGCTATCACCAATACCACCAGCCAGGAAAATTCAACTCCCGGTTCGGTCTATTATGATTGGCTTAAGAACAACGGCTTCCTTGAGGAAGGCTGATACTGCTGAATCAAATAACCACGGCTGCCGCGCATTTGCGCGGCAGCCGTGGTTATTGCTTTATATTCAGATCAGAATACCGTTTCGACGATCTTTTGCGAGCATGCGGGTGAATATCTCCATGTATCGATATGCTGCGTCTTTTCGCAGTCTATGAAATATTTTATCGGTGCGGGCGGCTGAGGCTGTGTGTGCGCATCTATCAGGACGAGCTTAACCTTCATGCGCTCGGGGATTATGCTTTTTATGTATACCGCTGCGGTGTCGCCCGGATTCAGGTCCTCGGCGAGTATGTCGCCGCGCGGCTCGGCGAGTCCGGCGAGATTCGGAGTCAGCTCCAGAAAAACGCCGTAGCTTTCGATGCTTCTTACAGTTCCGGCGACCGTCTGACCTACCGAAAACAAAGCGGCATTCTCTTCCCACGTGCCGAGAAGCTCCTTTTGCGAAAGATACAGCCTTCCCGTGTCGGGGTCTATGCTTTTGACTACCGCGTATGCGTACCCGCCGCAGGGGAGCCTGTCGCGTGGGTGAGATATACGCGAGACGGAAAGACAGTCCACCGGTATGAGTGAGGATATGCCGCAGCCGATGTCGGCAAAGGCGCCGAAGCTTTCGAGATGCGTTATCTTGACGCGGATTATGTCTCCGGGAATGAGATCGGAAATATAATTCCGGGCGCATTCGCTCTGCGCGGCGCGGCGCGACAGGCGCGCCGTCGGTTTGCCGTTTTCGATGCCAATCGAGGTTATTTTGAAGCACACGGGCTTGCCTACGCGGGTTATTACGGCAATGTCCTTTATCTGCTCGCCGTGGCGGCAGAACACCGCCTCCTCGCGCGGTATTATTCCTTCGATGCCGCCGAGATCGAGGTGAAGATTCATCCCGCTGTCGCACATAAGGGCGCTTTCTTCGAGTATCGCGCCTGTTTCCATGGCGCGTTCAAGCCCCGCCGGAGAGGAGAGGAACAGACGGTTTTCGGGTGTGTGTATGAGCATTCCTTCGGGTTTGTACTTTCGTGTCATATTGGTATGTCCTTTCATCTTTTATCGTAAGTTATCCGGTCCTTTGCTAAATGATATTGCGGTGCGGTCGGGAATATTCCGCATTTGAAGCTGTAAATAATGAAATGAAGGGCGAGCAAGCAGGGCAAAAAGGCGCAAAAACAAGAGAAAACATGAGATATTGCCGCGGTAAATTAAAAAAATCGAAAAAAAGTTCGAAAAGCCCTTGACAAGTCGCGCGGGGCATGGTATAATATCCAAGTTGAAAGAACCCATTTTATCAAACGGAGGAAAACATCAATGTCCACCTTTATGGCGAAAGCCGAAACAGTTGAGCGCAAGTGGTACGTGCTTGATGCCGCGGGAAAGCCCCTCGGACGCACTGCCGTTATCGCCGCCAACATTCTTCGCGGCAAACATCGCCCCGAATTCACCCCTCATGCAGACTGCGGTGAGTATGTTATTATCGTAAACGCCGACAAGGCTGTTCTTACCGGTAAAAAGTATGAGCAGAAGTTCTATCGTCGTCATTCCGGATACATCGGCGGACTCAAGTCCGTACAGTACAAGGAACTGATGGCTGAACGCCCCGAGTTCGCAATGGAGCTTGCCGTTAGGGGAATGCTCCCCCACAACTCTCTCGGTCGCAAATCCGCAACAAGACTGTTCGTCTATGCGGGCCCCGACCACAAGCACGCGGCTCAGCAGCCCGTTGCTTACGATGCCTGATAGTGAAGGAGACTGAATCATGTATACAAGTGCAAAGCCTTATTTCTACGGAACAGGCAGAAGAAAGAAATCCATCGCCCGTGTTCGCCTTTACCCCGGAACCGGTATGATCACCGTTAACGGCAAAGAGCTGAACGAATATTTCGGTCTTGAGACGATGAACCTCATCGTTAACCAGCCCTTCGAAGTGACCGGAACTGCCGGTAAGTTCGATGTTGTCGCAACCGTTGTCGGCGGCGGCTTTTCGGGTCAGGCAGGCGCTATCCGCCACGGTCTTTCCCGCGCTCTCGTCCTTGCTGACGAAGCAAACAAGGCTCCTCTGAAGGCTGCGGGCTTCCTGACCCGTGACCCTCGTATGAAGGAAAGAAAGAAATACGGTCTCAAAGCCGCACGTCGTGCGTCCCAGTTCTCCAAGAGATAAGTTTTATTTGTTGGGGAGAGAGGTACGCCGCATAAGCGACGGCGATCGCTCCGTATATGGGGTTGTTGAAGGTATTTTACCTTCGGCAGCCCCATACTTTTAAGATGTGAAATCAGCGGGCAAAGTGTCCCGTACGATACGCCGCGACATACATGGGCTATGCTTTTTTGGCATAGCACGCAATAAATTTGCACAAAAGTGTAGACTTTTGTATAAAGATGTTGTATACTGATATGGTATAATTACTTCCGGACAAACTGTTTCACGGGGGTCAACATATTTATTAAAACATATACATACCGAGGAGGAATAATCCAAGACATGAAGAAGAAATTGACTGCGGTCGAATTTCACGGTACTCCGGAGCAGGAAGCCCGGCTTCTTGCTGTGATCGCCAAGTATGAAGGAGTCAAGGGCAAGATGATGCCCATACTCCAGGAAGCGCAGGGGATCTACGGTTATCTGCCGATAGAGGTTCAGAAGATCATTGCTGAAAAGACAGGTACTTCCCTTGAAGAGGTTTACGGTATCGTGACCTTTTACTCACAGTTCAAACTCAATCCCGACGGACAGATAGCGATAGCTGTATGTCTCGGTACCGCCTGCTATGTAAAAGGCTCCGGCGAGGTCATCGAAGAGATCTCAAAACAGCTCAACGTCCCGGTGGGCGGAATATCAGAGGATGGCAGATATTCGCTTGACGCAACGCGCTGTATAGGCGCCTGCGGTCTGGCTCCCGTGCTTACCGTCAACGGAGAGGTTTACGGA
>CAUABN010000143.1:0-4538 GCA_958427275.1 uncultured Anaerotruncus sp. | reverse complement strand
ACATCAAATCATAATTTGACATTATCAAAATCCCGGCTATAATTATAGTACAAACAGATACGGAAATCAAGAGGGACAGCGTGAAAAAAGCGTCCGCGGCTCTCCGGACGCGCATTATTACGCTCCCCGGTTGTATTTTTCAGGCAAAAAGAAAAGAAAGGAACGGCACAATGATCGAAAAGAACCTGACAGGTCCGCTCGCGGCAACGCCGCTGCACAGCGCCCCCGCCGCGATGCAGGCGGCGCTCGGGATATTTTCAAACGTCACGTTTTCGGACGACGCGTATGATGAAGCCCTGTCCGAGGCGGATGCCGACGTGGAGCTGCAACTGCAAATAGCCGCTCTGCGCGCCTTATCAAAGTCGCCGTCCGGAAAGCCGGAAAGGAGAAAGAGGAATGCTTGACCGCATACATTACGATCAGCGTTATGTATCGTTGCTGGAGGTCTACCGCTCCGGCTCGTACACCGCTGCCGGCGGCACGCTGGCGCTGACTCCGTCCGCCGTCGCCCAACAGATACGCTCGGTCGAGCGCGAGCTTGACACCCCGCTCTTTGAGCGTGCCGACCGCAGACTGATCCCCACGCGCGAATGCGAGGTGGTCGTAAAATATATAGAAAAGATCCAGTCGATGTGCCGCAGGATGTCGGACGACATCGAGCTTTCCAAAAAAAATCTTGAACACCTTTCGGTCGGCATTACACAGAGCGCGATGAACATCGTCCTCTCCGGCGTTATAGAAAAGCTCTCCGAGCGGACGCCGCCGCTCCAGATATCCGTAACGACCGGCACCGCCTCACAGCTTTGCGAGCAGCTTGAAAACTATTCGATAGACATTGCCGTCATAGAGGGCAGCTGCAGCACGGAAGGCTTTTCCGAGGTCATGCTTGACACCGATTACCTCTGCGTTGTGGTCCCGCCGGACAGTACATACGCCGCGCGCGGGATGATAACGCCGGCAGAGCTGATGAGCGAGCCGCTTATAATGAAGCCGCAGGACTCCGGAACGCGACGGCTGTTTTCGGCAAGTCTTGCCGGAGCGGGGATACCCGAAGAAAAATTTCAGATGATAATGGAGGTAAGCTCCGTTGACACGATAATCCGCCTTGTTTCCGGTCACTATGGGCTTTCGGTGCTTTCGTACAAGGCGTGCGGAGCCGCCGCGACCGCCGGGAAGGTAGCCACAGTTCCGCTTCAGGGCATAAGCATGACACGGACAATAAAACTGGTCTACCGCAAGAAGCGCGATTACCGCGAACTGCTCGAAGCGATTCAGCGTTCATACGACGCCGCAATGCGCGAGCGTCATGCGGCGTCCGACTGACGCCGCGGACAAGAGTCCACAAAGCAACATCATATACATAAGGAAAGAGAGTTAAGATAGCAAAATGAGATCACTCGACAAAGAAAAAGAACTTTTTGAAACAACACCCATTATGAGGGCGATAGCAGAGCTTGCCTTCCCCTCGATAATGGGGCAGATAATACTCGTCATTTACAACATGGCGGACACGTTTTTTGTCGGTCTGACGCGCAGTGACGCAATGATAACCGCCGTCACGGTATGCATGCCCGCGTTCATGTTTCTCTCGGCGATCTCAAACCTGTTCGGAGTCGGCGGGGCAAGCGTTATATCGCGTTTTCTCGGTGTAAATAACAAAAAGGATGCCGGACGCGCCTCCGCATTCGCAATATGGGGCTGCGTTGCAGTTTCCGTCCTCTACGCTCTCGGCGCGTGGGTATTCATGGACGGATTTGTGAACCTTCTCGGCGGCGGCAACAATGAGCTGGTCCACCGCGAGGCGTGCCGCTATATGCTCGTCGCCGTTGTTATAGGCGGCACCGTGACCTCGCTCAACACGCTTTTCTCGCACCTAGTGCGCGCCGAGGGGCGCTCGCTGCAGGCGAGCATCGGCATAATGCTTGGCGGTATACTCAATATGGTGCTTGACCCGATCTTTATGTTCGTCATCCTCCCCAAGGGAAATGAAGTCGTAGGCGCAGCCCTCGCGACAATGTTCTCCAACGTTGCAGCGCTGATATACTTCCTTATTATAATAATAAAGAAGCGCCGCGAGTTTGTGCTGTCCGCTAAGCCCGAACGCGCGATGTTTGAAAACAAGATACCCTCAGCCGTTATCAGCATAGGCATTCCCGCATGCCTTATGACGCTTTGCGAGAACATTTCCTATGCGATACTTGACAACCTTATGTCGCTCGCCGGGACCGCCCAGCAGGCGGGCATCGGAGTTGCCAAAAAGGTGAATATGCTGGCGCACTGCATAGTGCGCGGAATGTCACAGGGCGTTCTTCCCCTCATCGGCTACAACTTTGCCTCAGGCAATAAAAAGCGTATGCGCCAGACCGTTTACATATCCGCCGGCATCTCTATCGTCATCTCCACCGTCTGCATGACAGTATGCCTGCTGTTTGCCCGTGAGCTTATCGGACTATTTATTCCCGAGGCATCCGAATCGCACGAATGGGGCAACCGCTTTCTGCGCATCCTCTGCATCGGCGCCCCCTTCTCCGCGTGCGCATATGCCGTCATATCCTTCTTCCAGGCGACCGGACACGGCTTAAAATCGCTCATACTCGCGCTCCTGCGCAAGGGCGTGCTTGACATACCGCTCATGTTCGTTTTCAACAGCATTTACCCGACCTACGGAATCGTATGGGCGACTCCCGCCGCAGACATCATCTGCAGCATCTGCGCCGCCATACTGTTCGTCTCGTTCATGAAAAAACATGCGCACGATGCACCCGCGCTTTCCGATGCAAGCGGAGAACCGGCAGCCGCCATGCTGAAGTAAAAAAGCCCAATACACAAGGAAGGGACCGCTCCGTAGGGGGCGCTTCCTTCCTTATTTGTTATATATAATACAGCGTCCGCCGGAGCTGACAGAAAGGCGCGGTGGTGATATAATGATTATCCATTAAAAAATGCAAGGAGACGATATGACAGAAAAAAGCGACATAATAGCCGTGACCGAGCGACTGACCCTGCGCCGACTGCACGAGGACGATCTTTCGGATCTTGCAAGAATCCTCGGCGATCCGGAAACGATGTACGCATACGAGGGCGCTTTTTCGGACGCCGAGACCCGCGACTGGCTTGATCGTATGCTCCGCCGCTACCGCGACGACGGAATATCCCTTTGCGCCGTGATACTTAACGCAACAGGCGAGTTCATCGGTCAGTGCGGACTTACGATGCAGGATATCCACGGTGCACGGGTGGTTGAGGTCGGATACCTCTTCCGGCGTGAATTCTGGCACTGCGGGTACGCAACCGAAGCAGCGTGCGCATGCCGCGACTATGCCTTCAGCACTCTCGGTGTCATCGAGGTGTATTCCATAATACGTGATACAAATCTTGCCTCGCAGGGTGTGGCGAGGCGCATGGGCATGACGCACACAGGAGAATTCACCAAGCACTACTGCGGGATCGACATGCCGCACTTTATATACCGCGTTTCTTCGCCAGATGTAAACAACATTTGACACGCACAAATTTGCGGCGCAAAATCCTTGCTTTTGCGCCGCAAATGTTGTATAATCATATATACATACATTCAGGAACGATTTACGAGGTACCCCCACATGAAAAATAACATACACAGAATGATAGCGTGCACGCTATCGCTTGCGCTCCTTCCCCTTTGCTTCCTTTCGGCATGCAAGGACAACGGACAGGGCAATACGACCTCCACCGGCGACGATTCAACGGGCACGCCCGAGCCGCAGGTGCTCACGGTAGTGGACAAATCCGAAGCCAGGCTCACGGTAGTACGCCCCGAGGCAGACCCCGGCGCGACAACGCGCTTTGCCAAGGCGCTGCGCACAAAGCTGAACAACTACTTCAAAGCCGAGTTCCCATTCAGCGATGACTGGTACGATCCTTCCATTTCCGGCATAACGCCCGTAACCGAAAGCTACGAGCTGCTCGTGGGCGATGTTGACCGCGAAGAGAGCCGCACCGCCAAAGCCGAGCTTGAAGCCGGCGAGTATATGATCCGCGTGACAGACAAAAAGGTCGTGATCGTAGGCTACAACACAGATGCGCTGGCGGTCGCCTGCCATTATTTCTTCGTTGAAATGTGCAAATATTCCGAGCATTCCGACAGAACGACCAACTCGCTTGCCTTTCCTGTCGGTCTTGAGGTAAAAAGGAACGCCGGAAGCTCGGAGTTCGCCTCGATAGTCAGATCCGACATGGGGATCACCGCCAACCTCGACCGGCGCATTTACAAAGGCTCGGGCGGCGATTACCGGTATGCGCAGGGCGCAGCCTGCGACGGTGAATATATCTATCTCACCTACATAACAAACGACGTCGGCGTTATCAAAAAGGCGCGCCTCTCGGACGGCACGGTAGTAAAAACGAGCGTTCCCTTTGCCACCAACCACGGCAATGACATGACATATGATTCCAAGCGCGGTCTGCTCGTGTTTGTGCATATGGCGGACAACCGCATTTCCTTCATCTCACCCGAAACGCTTGAGATAGTCGAAAGCCGCGTGCTTCCGTACAGCTCC
>CAUABN010000142.1:0-4596 GCA_958427275.1 uncultured Anaerotruncus sp. | reverse complement strand
GGCGTTTTTCAGAATGTGCGGACTGGCGGAGGAAAATTTCGATCTTGCCGTTTCCGGGCTTTCGGGGGAAAACGAGGAGGCGCGGCAAAAGCTGGCGGAAAACGAACGGCTGATAGATGCGTATGAGGATTCGGTAAGGTCGTATCTTGTAAAGATCGCGGACGAGCGGTTGAGCGGTCGGATATATGCGCTTTACAGTGCGGTCGGCGATGCCGAGCGGATAGGCGACCATGCCGCGGTGATATCGGATACCGCGGCAAAAATGACCGGCGACGGACTGTTGCCGGATGCCGAAACGCTCGGCGAGCTCGACGTATGCATAGACGCCGTGCGCGGGCTTCTGCGCGATTCTCTGGCGCCGCCGTCTGCCGGCGATGACGGCTCTGCCGCCGAGCCGGCACGAGAGGCGGTGCTCAGACTTACCGGCGAGGTGTCGCGGCGTATCGTGGCGCGCATGAGCGTCAGTGGGGACGCGCGCTGCGGGATATGCCTTGACAAAATAATTTCGTCGCTTGAACGCATCGCCGACCACGCGGCGGCGATCTCAGCCGCGTCGCACGGCTCGGACGGAACGGTACACGAACGGCGGAGGATCGTGCGCGAGGACGCCGCATTTCCCGGCGAGGTGGAAAAGTATCTTCACAAATACGCGCTTCCCGGCGCAAAAGGTTGACATGACGGCGCGGCGGTGATATAATGGACCATATTGAAAATCAGCAACTAAGGAACGGTATTTTTATATGAAAGCATTTATCAGCGCCGCACGAGGCACTGTGTTTGACACCTTTTTTCCACCGGAGAATATAAAGTTTGCCGAAGATCTTGGGGATATCGTGTGGTTTGACGGCAAAAAGAAGCCGACGGCGTCCGAGGTTGCGGAGCAGATCGGCGACTGCGATGTTTATGTTTCGCTCTGGGGGTCACCGCGCGTGGATGCGGATATCATTACGGCGGCGCCGCGCCTGCGCCTCCACACACACCTTTGCGGCACGGTCGTGCCGGTGACGAGCGATGCGGAATGGGATGCCGGAATCAGGGTTATAAGCGGCAACGACTATTTTGCGCGCTCGGTAGCCGAGGGCACCGTGGCATACATGCTTACGGCGCTGAGGGACATCCCGCGTTTTTACGGCGAACTGAAAAATGAAAAGAAATGGAAGCATTCGGCGGACTATTACACCGAGGGACTGTGGGGAAGGACTATAGGTATAGTCAGCTTCGGCGCGATAGGACATCATCTTGCCGAATACCTGCGCTCGTTCGGCGCAAAGCTGCTCATATACGATATCGTGAAGATACCGGATGAAACACTGGCGCGCTACGGCGCGCGGCAGGCGTCACTTGAGGAGATATTTTCGACAGCCGACGTAATAACCGTTCATACTCCGCTTTTTGATGAGACCGAGCACCTTGTTGACGGCAGGCTTCTTTCGATGATAAAGCCGGGAGCGCTTTTCATCAACACCTCCCGCGGAAAGATCGTGGATGAGGCGGCGCTTTGCCGCGAGCTTTCGGACGGTCGCTTCCGCGCCTTCCTTGACGTGTTTGAAAAGGAGCCGCCGCTTCCCGAAAGCCCGCTTTATACGCTCCCAAATGTGTTTATAATGCCGCATATGGCGGGACCGACGGTCGATCTGCGCAAAATGATAGCGCACGATCTGCTTATTGAAAGCGCCGGATATATCGACCGCGGCGAGCCTCTGCCGCACGAGATAACCCGCGCCCGCGCAGCAAGAATGTCGGTGAGGTGATCGGGTGCCGGATTGACTGTCGAAAGCCCGCTGCTTTGGCAGTGCAAAGGGATGTTAAAAAACTCATATTGAGTTTTTTAACATCTCTTTTTCTCTCGCTTTTTTCAGTGCGCGGATACCGAGCGCGGTGGTAAAGAATATCAACATGGCGGCTGAATATACCGTTATTTCGCGGCAGGGAGGTACTGTCACGACCGCGTCGGCGGCGTTCTCTGCAAGCGTGGGAAACAAGCGGAGCAGAATGCTCATCAGTATTGCCGCCACCGGCGCCTGCACAGCCTTTGACACGAGATACGCCGTCATGCGCGGATGCGGACGCTCGGAGGACGAGCAGACCGAGAATACCTGGAGCGCGACCGAAAGCCCCGACCAGCCTGCGGCGGCGGTGCACATGAGTATTCCCGTGCGTGACGGGATAACTGCGGCGGATGCCGCGGCGCCGGATGTCAGCTCAAAAAACGAATAAATAGCCGCCTCGACCGTTCTTGACGGCGATATGCGGGCGAGGATATGCGATATGCACCCCACAACGCATGAAAAAAACGCGACATATGCGCATACATTGAGAGTTGATACGGCTGCGGCTGTCACCGAGTCGGAGAGCGCCGTCGGCTGCGGCTTACGCACGGCGTGTGGCATATCCGTCTGCACGGCGCCTTCATTTTTTGCCGCACGACGTGCGGGTATGCCGGATATTATCCCCGCGAGCACCCCTGCCGCAAGCACCGAGGCGTACATTGCCGCGCCGAGCTGTCGGTTCTGCCACAGCGCCGCTCCCGTGGCGCTTATCATGAACGCCGATGAAGGGTAATTGCAGAACGATATCAGCCGCTCGACTTCACTTCGTCCGAGCAGTCCGCGGTCATAAAGCATCACCGCCGCGCGTGTGCCGACCGGAAAGCCGCAAACTGCGCCGAGCAGGAAAGCACAGCTTCCCGCGCCGGAAAGTCCGAAAAGTGCGCGCATGGGCGCGGCAAGCGCGCGCCCCATAAGCTCGCCTCCGCCGGTGCGCACGAGCAGTTCCGAAAGCACCATGAACGGAAAAAGCGTGGGTATCACCGCAGTACAGCATAGCCTCAGCCCGCGCGTAACATACTGTATCGAAATATCGGGATTTTTAAGCAAAAGTGCAATGAAAAACAGACTTGCCATGACCGTTGCCGCAGTGCGCGGCGCGGGAAGTGCGGCGCGGTGCGCCGCATTTTTTACTTTATTCATTATAAAAGCTCTCCACGCATAAAATTCATTGATAATTTTATTCGGCGATGGTGACAAATATCTCACACGTCGGGCGGAAAGGCGGTCATGAAACAAAAATGAAAAAGAAAAAAGGCAGACACGGGCAGGCGGGGGAGGGACGCGAGCGCGTCCCGCTCGGTGAGCTGCTTGCACGCAGATTCGATATTCCTGCCGATCTTTTTGCGGGCGGACTGACTCTGGAAATGCGGGGAAGAAACGAGCTGTATGTTACGGGGTGCGAACGCATACTGTCCTATTCCACCGAGTGCATAGGTCTTCTTGTCAGCGGAGCCGAACTGACGGTCACGGGACAGCGGCTCTGCTGTACGACCTATTACAACGCCGAGATAGGGATAGAGGGACTGATAGACGGCATCGCATTTTCTGCATTTACGGGGGACGGAAGGCAATGAAGCTGATCGATTTTTTTGCGGGCGTTGCACGCTTTGAGACGGATGCCGGAAGCACCGGGCGTCTCTTTGATATCCTGATGAAGGCGCGGCTCGTCTACCGCGATCTTAGCGTGACTGACGGCAGGTGCGTGCTTTACTGTTCGCTCCGCACGGCAAAGCGCCTGGCGGCGCTGTGCGGAAGCGCCGGTATAGATGCATCCTTTGGCGTGATATACGGGCTGCCCGGTATGGGCGGAGCTTTCCGCCGCCGCGCCGGGCTTGTGATTGGAGCTGTGGCGGCTCTGGTGATACTGGCGGTCGGCAGCAGCGTTATATGGGACGTGAGGGTCACCGGTTGCGGCAAGGTCCTTACGGTGACCGAAGCCGAGTCGCTTTTTGCCTCCCTCGGTATACGTCCCGGCGTCATGCGGCTTGCGGTCGATGCCGACGGCGTTGCCGCGGAAGCGGTCAGAAAAAGCGAAAAGCTCGCGTGGGCGGCGGTGAACATCCGCGGCACTACGGCTGTAATAGAGGTGCGCGAGCAGGTGGATCCGCCGGGAACCGTCGCCGACCCGTTTGAAGGCTTTGACGGAGTGAATCTTGTTGCATCGTGCGACGGTCTTGTGGTGGATATGGAGGTAATCTCGGGCAAGCCGACGGTCGCGCGCGGGCAGTCGGTCAGAGAGGGTGACCTGCTTGTCAGCGGTGTGATAGACAGTACGCGTATAGGCTTCAGACTCACCCATGCCGATGGCGAGGTGCGCGCCGAAACGACCGAGATGATAGAGGTCGAAATCCCATACAAATACGATAAAAAACAGCCCGACGGGCGTCAGGAACTCGAAATATGGTTGATTTTCTTCTCCGGGAGGCTGCAACTTTTCAAAAAAGGTGGAAATACAGGTGCCGATCGTGATACAATATACACCGAGGACCTCATTGCACTGCCGGGCGGTAAGGTTGTGCCGGTCGGTATCGGCAGCAGGCGCAGTGTCGGATATGTGTACACCGATGCCGAACGCACGCCCGAGGAGGCGGCGCGGCTTGCGGAGTTCGTGCTCTCGCGCCGCATTGCCGATGCGTTACAGGGCGGCGCTTATCCCGTGCGCCGCACTGTGGTGCGGCGGGCGGACGAGGATGCATACCGCATAGAGTGCGAGCTGGTAGCAGTGCGGAACATTGCAAAAAAGTCGGGGTTCAGCTTCGGAATCGCG
>CAUABN010000141.1:0-4624 GCA_958427275.1 uncultured Anaerotruncus sp. | reverse complement strand
GTGAATCCGAAATAGCCGAGGACCACCACGAGCGCTACTGCGAGTATTATCTTTACGGCACGGAAGCCGCCCGAGCTTTTTGCTGCCCTTCTGCCGTCATTCGCCGTATTGATGTCGGCGGTGACGTCTTCTTTTTTATCCGTAGCTTTTTCTTTTTTCATTTTCGTTACCTTTATGCGGCGGTCAGGGATTGACCGAAACGCTGCCGAAATAAATTTTTGACGAGTCGATTCCTTCACCCACTATCACGAGTCGCGCTCCGCCGTATGCTTTGGCAACGGCATCGAGATACTTGTTATAGCGGTATGATGCAGGGTATGCCGAGTCGGCTCCCGCCGAGGCGAGAAAGCCCGCGACCTCCGCACGCGCCGAGGCGATCGCCGTGCTTTTTGCGGCGTTGGCGGAATTTACGGCTGTGGTGCGGCTCTTTTCGGCATCGGCGCGCGTCACCGCCGCCTTTGCCTCGGCTTCAAGCATATACTGCTCGGCGCGTATTCCGGCGCCGACTATTTCCTGATACACAGATGCGATCTCAACGGGCGGATGTATGCTTTCAAGCACAACGCTCACGATGCGAAGACCGAGATCATAGCTGCTCATACGCTCGCCAAGGTCTGCGGCAAAGTCGTTGGCAAATTCAGTGCGGTCTACCGAGAGGAGCGAGGTGAGATCGGTGTTTATCGTGCGCGCGGTCACAGCCTCGTATGCCAGCGCGCGCAGTATGCTTTCGGGCGACGAACTGCACATCAGGTACCTGTGCAGGTCGCTTATGCTGTATTCTATGCGCAGGTTTATCGACACGAGCTCGTTGCCTCCACCGAGCAGAAGTTTGTATTCACTGCTTCCGTGCCCGGCAGTCCATATATTGTCGCTGTCCTCGGATGAGATGTAGCCAACCGTCATGCGGTTAACACTGCCGGTCGTATATGTTTCAACACGGTCAAACGGCCACGGCAGAGTGAGATGTATGCCCGGCTTCAGCGTTTCGTCGCGCAGCCTGCCGAAGCGGTATACCGCGCCCTCCTCGTTGCTTTCTATCTGTACAAGTCCGGTGCATGCCCAGAATATCATTGCCGCAAGCAGGACGGTGTACGGGACGAGCTTTTTTACAAGCTTCAGACTCCACAGCGAGCGCATCGTAATGCCGGTGCTTTTTTCAAGATATCCGAGCAGACTCATATCGCGCGAGCCGCCGCCGGTAAAGGGCAGGGGAACGGACAGATTGGGAGCCGATGCGAATTCACGGCGTATCAGTACTACCGTGAGCGACAGCAGGATGAACAGAGCCTCGTACCCGAATATCACGGTGAGCACTATCGTGAGCGCTTTCTGAAGGTCGTAAATCCCGAGCAGCTTCAGAGTACTTGCCACGGCGCAGAGCGCAAGTGATATACGTCCTGTCACGAGCGCCGTGCGCAGATTCCCGAGCACCGCGGAGGAGTATGCGTCTTCGTTATCGTCAGGCGTTACGTGGGCGCACCATTTTTCCACCGCAATATAGATCACAAACAGCACGGCAAGCAGAACGGGCGGGAGATAGTCAAGGCTGTATACAGATGTCATTCTGGTACGGAATACCGCAAAAGCCGCTATCGTAAGTCCTGCCGAAAGTATTATGAGCAGAGCCGCCGCGGGAGTGCGCATCCGGTTGAATATGCGCGCCGCACCTCTGCAGAAGCGGCAGAGCGCACGCCCGACCCGAAGGATCGCACGTTGTATACGACGGCAGTTGTCCGGGTACGGTGCATCCGTGTGCTCGCGCAGCGGTATATCTCTGCCGAATATCATCAGTATTGCCCCTGTCGCAGCCGGGAGCACAAGCTGCAGGGCTGTGAGCAGATAGGGTAGATATTTGTTACGGGCATATATCACCGCAAGCAGTACAGCCGATGCGGTGAGCGCCGCAAATGCCGCGATAGCGGCGAAAATACTTTTTTTATGACGCATTTCCGCCTCCGGTATAGTTGAAGTATCGTTCGGCTTCCGTCATAAGATAGTTGCTTGAGGCGCATTCAATAGCATCAAACTGCTCTGCGGTCCCGCGGTAGAAAACGAGCGAGAGCGAGTAGCAGTCACGGAAGGCATGCGGGTCAATATTTTTTACTGTCGCCGGAAGAGTTATGGATTTTATTCTGAGGTCTCCCGAAAATGCATACTCGCCGATGCTCACGAGCGACATCCCGAAGTCGATATCCGAGATATAGAAGCAATCGCGGAAGGCGTAGCTGCCTATCGAGACAAGGCTTGCGGGAAGGCTGAGCGCGGTCAGCTTTTCACAGCCGTCAAACGCTCCGTTGCCTATTGAGATAAGGCCGCCGCCGAATTTTACAAGGCGCAGTTCCTCGCAGAAGGAAAAGGCGCTCGTGCCTATCGTCATAAGCGAGTCGGGCAGGCTGACCGAAACTATATCTGCATTCATAACGAATGCGTCCGCCGTGTGGCGTATTCCGTCGGGGACCGTGACCGCGCCGCCGCTGCCCTGATATTTCAGGAGCACGCCGTCGCCTACGACAACGAATTCATCCGTCTGGGCATCAAGCCAGGGCGTTCCGACAAATACCGATGTGCCTATCGACCATACCTTGCTCCCGATGCTTATTTTTGAAAGCGAGAGGGAATTGATAAAGGCATAATCGTCTATTGTCTCAAGCGCGGCGGGGAGTGTGATCTCCGTAAGCGTCTGCTTTTCGGAAAATGCTCCGGCGCCTATACCGATAACGTCCGCGCCGTCGATCACCGAGGGAAGCACGAGCGTCGGCGCATCGCCGTCATAGCCGGTTATGCAGACGCCTCCGTCGCGGTATTTCATGTATGTATAATTGCCGAAGTGGAATGTCTCGCTTTCGTCAAGCTCTCGCGTGACGGGCGGAGCCGGGGCTTTCTTGCCGCACGCGCAAAGCGGCAGGGCAAGCATTATGACAGCAAGTATCAGCGCTGTTGTTTTACGCATTTTTTATCCGCTCCTTTCGCGCTCATTGCGGTTTTGAGCCGCATACGACGCCCGACAGCGCGCCGTTGCCTTCCGCAAATGCTATCTTGTTCCATTTTCCTGCCGAGCCGGCAAAGTTGACCGACGTAAGATTGCGGCAGCCGGAGAAGGCGTTCTTTCCGATCTCCTTGACCGAGCCGGGAAGATATATGACGGAGAGCGCCGTGCAGCCCGCAAATGCGCCCTCACGGATAGTGCTCACTCCGGAGGTAATAGTAACGCGTCCGAGCGCGGTACATCCGGAAAACGCATATTCGTCTATGGTTTTGACCTTGCCGCTCACGGTGACGCTTCTCACCGACGTATTGCCGCTGAACGCATCCGATATCACCTTTACGCCTCGCGGTATCTCCACGTTGGCATCGGAGCCGTTATAGCGCACGAGCACGCCGTTACCGGCAATGATGAATTCATCACGGCTTTCGGTAAGCCAGGCGGTACCCTCAAAGGCGCGGCAACCTATGGCGTTCACGCTTTCGGGGATCGCGGGAGAGGCAAGACGCGTGCAACCGCGGAACGCCGAGGCGCCTATCACAGCTGTCTTTTTGCCGAACGTGACATTCACAAGCGATGTACATCCCGAAAAGGCATTGTCGGGGATCTCGGCAACTCCGCCGAGGAAAGCCTCGATGAGAGAGGTGCATT
This sequence comes from uncultured Anaerotruncus sp., assembly GCA_958427275.1. Taxonomy (GTDB): domain Bacteria; phylum Bacillota; class Clostridia; order Oscillospirales; family CAG-272; genus CAG-390. Next base: position 990 of record CAUABN010000141.1, on the reverse strand, counting down.
CGGCGAATACCGATTTTCCTATCGAGCGGCAGCTGTCCGCCAGATGCGCCGAGGTGATGAGGGAGCATCCGAAAAACGCCTGTGTGCCGAGCGATTCGAGCGCCGGCATCGACGGTAACGAGGGCAGGGCGGTACATCCGAAGAACGCGGCGGCTTCAACGGTCTTGAGCGCCGGCATGTCCGCAAAGCGGCAAAGCGATACGCAGTACGAGAAGGCGGAGTCCTCTATGCGGGCGAGCTTTTTGCCGCCGTCCACGCATATGAGGGCTTCGCATTCCTCAAAGGCGCTGCGCTTTATTTCCCTTACGTTGTCACCGAGCGTGAGGTACATCAGCGCCGTGTTGCCACGGAAGGCATCCGAGCCTATCGATGTCACCGGGTGCGAATCAACTGTGTCCGGTATCACAAAGTGGCATTCGGTGGTGCTGTTCCCGTCCGACGAGGTGTCGGGGAAAATATCGTTGCGGTTTATTCCGACTATCTCGGCATCCCCGTTCTCAAAAAGATCGTAAATAAAGCCGTCTGCGGAAATCAGTCCCTCCTTGACGCGGGCATAGACGTTGCCGTCCGAAAAAAGCCCGCAGCCGCCGAGCAGTGCGGGAACGGCGAGCAATAGCGCGGCGAGAAACGCGCACGTTGTTTTTTTCAAGAATATCTTCATTCAGCCTCCGGAAAACCTCCGTCTCTCGGACGGAAAGCTCGGTAAAGCCAACCTCGCGCGGTTAGCTATATCTAATAATTTATATATTATCATATGACGTTCTTTTTGTCAAGTGATGATAAATGACCATAAAATTAAATTATGGGGCAGTTAAAAAGCCAATGCTTTTAAAGCCCCATAAAGAATACTTTTCCGTGGGCATATGATCTGTTCTTACAGCGAAAGATTATTCCACCGTGACCGATTTGGCGAGATTGCGCGGATGATCAACGTCGCAGCCACGTATGAGCGCAGTTTCGTAGGCGAGCAGCTGAGAGAATACAACGCAT
>CAUABN010000140.1:0-4657 GCA_958427275.1 uncultured Anaerotruncus sp. | reverse complement strand
TGTACACCACCCACAGCAGCACGGAGGATTCTCCGCGAGTCCGCATCATTTTCCCCATGACCCGCGACGTCTCCTCCGAGGAGTTCGTGGCGGTATCCCGTTATGTGGCGCAGGCGCTCGGCATCGATTACTTCGACGAGTGCAGCTATCAGCCCAATCAGCTGATGTACTGGCCGTCCACACCACAGAACGGAGTGTTTGTATACAAGGAAACGGATAAGGAGTGGCTTGACCCGGACGACATCCTGTCGGCGCACCCGGAATGGACTGACCCCACGCAGCTTCCGACCTCCTCCCGCGAGAGCAAGGCAAACACGGTCACGCAGCAGAAGGTGCAGGATCCCTTGACGAAGGACGGCGTAGTTGGTCTGTTCAACAGGGTCTTCTTCCCTGTGACGAAGGCACTGGAGGCGTTCCTTTCCGATGTCTATGAGCAGACCGACAATCCGAACCGCTGGCATCTAATCGAGTCCCGCAGTATTGCCGGCGTGGAGATCAAGGACGACAAGTTCGTATACTCCCACCATGCGAAGGATCCGGCATATCTGAAGCTCTGCAATGCCTTTGACATCGTCCGCATCCACAGGTTCGGCGACGATGACGACAAGACTTCCTTCCGCGCCATGTGCGACTTCGCCATGCAGCAGGAGGACGTGAAGCTGCTTGCCGCCAACGAGCACCTTGCCGAAGCGGAGGCTGACTTCGCAGACGCCGGGGACGATGACTGGAAAAAGCGGCTCAAATATCAGCCGCGGACGAGCCTGCTCGAAAACAGCGTGTACAACCTCAATCTGATCCTCACCAACGACCCGGACTTCCGCAATTTCGCCTTCAATGACATGGCGAACCGCATACAGGTCACGGGACCTTTGCCGTGGGAACGGCCGAAGGGCAACCAGTTCTGGCGGGACGCGGACACGGCGCAGCTCAAGTCGATCATCGACATCCGCTATCTGCCGTTCTCAAGCCGCAACCATGACGTGGCGTTCACGAAGATCGCCGACGACCGGCACTTCCACCCTGTGAGGGACTACCTCGACAGCCTCCCCGCCTGGGACGGCGTAAAGCGCGTGGAGGATCTTTTTATCAAATATCTTAAAGCCGACGATACTGATTACGTCCGCGCCGTGACCAGAAAGACCTTCGCTGCGGCTGTGGCGCGTATCTATGTCCCCGGCATCAAGTTCGACTGCGTTCCCGTGCTGGACGGCGACCAGGGCATCGGCAAAAGCACCATCGTCAAAGACCTTGTCACGTCAGAATACTACTCCGAAACGCTGTCGCTGACCGATATGGATGACAAGTCCGGCGCGGAAAAGCTGCAGGGATTCTGGGTGATCGAGATCGGTGAGCTTGCCGGCATGAAGAAGGCGGATATCGAGAAGGTCAAGGCGTTTCTCTCCACTTCCGATGACAAGTACCGCCCCTCTTACGGCAAGGTGGTCGAAAGCCATCCCCGTCAGTGCGTTATTATCGCCACGGTCAACGGCGAGAGAGGATATCTGCGCGACATCACGGGCAACCGCCGATTCTGGATCATCAAGGTGCATCAGAAACGGCAGAAAAAAGTCTGGAACTTCGATGAGGACTTCCGGGCGCAGTTCTGGGCGGAGGCAAAGGAGATCTGGAAGTCCGGCGAAACGCTCTACCTGGAGGGCGACGATCTCGATGAAGCCGAGAAGGCGCAGCGCGGCGCGATGGAGACTGACGAGCGCGTCGGCATGATCGAAGAATACCTGAACACACCACTGCCGGACGGCTGGGACGGTATGGATCTGTATGCACGCAGGAACTATCTCAGCGGTACGGAGTTCGGCGCTCCCGCTCATACGGGAAAAAATGTCCGCACGGAGGTCAGCAACGCGGAGATCTGGTGCGAGTGCTTCGGCAAAAGCCTGCAGGAACTCAAGCCTTCGGACAGCTACGGCATTGCCGCCATGATGTCCCAGGTCTCCAGCTGGGAGCGTACTTCGCAGATCAGGCGTCAGCCCCTGTACGGCAGGCAGCGTCTGTACCGGAGAACCATGTAAATGACACAAGATTCCGACACAACACAACTTTTCCCCTTATATTCAAAACGGCTTTCACAAAAGGGGAAGCAAAACCTGTGAGCGCACACACGCGTAAACAAATATATAGGGAAAAGTTGTGATTTTGTGTTCCTGTGTCAGACCGGAGGCTGACTGTGAATGAAAAGACTATCGAGAGAAAACTCGTAAAAACAGCGAAAAACATGGGAGGTATCGCGCTGAAGTTCGTATCTCCCGGTTTTGACGGAGTGCCGGACCGTATCGTTCTCTTCCCCGGAGGCTGTGCCGGATTTGTGGAACTGAAAAGCCCCGGCAAAACAATGCGTCCACTGCAGGTCAGACGGAAGCGGCAGTTGGAAAGTCTCGGCTTCAGAGTCTTCTGCGTGGACGGAACAAAACAGATCGAGGAGGTACTCAATGCGATACGAACCCCATGAATATCAGACATACGCAACGAGGTTCATCCTGTCGCACCCCATAGCGGCGGTACTGCTTGAAATGGGTCTCGGAAAGAGCGTGATCACGCTGACGGCGCTTTATGACCTGTGTCTCGACAGCTTCCTTATACGGAAAGTGCTTGTGATCGCCCCACTGCGAGTGGCGCGGGACACCTGGCCTTCGGAAATACGGAAATGGGATCACCTGGACGGACTGACATATTCCGTTGCCGTCGGTACGGAGGCTGAACGGAAAGCGGCGCTCATGCAGAAGGCTTCCGTGTACATCATCAACCGCGAGAACGTGGACTGGCTCGTGAACAAAAGCGGTCTGCCGTTCGATTATGACATGATCGTCATTGATGAGCTTTCGTCATTCAAGTCCTGGCAGGCAAAGCGGTTCAAAAGCCTTCTGAAGGTCAGACCTCATGTAAAGCGCATCGTGGGCCTGACGGGAACGCCGTCCTCCAACGGTCTTATGGATCTGTGGGCGCAGTTTCGTCTGCTCGATCTCGGAAAACGGCTCGGTCGGTACATCACGCATTACCGGAATGCCTATTTCATCCCGGACAAGCGGAACGGCGAAGTGGTGTTCAGCTACAAGCCTCTTCCCGGAGCGGAGGAACGGATCTATGAGCAGATATCGGACATCACGATCTCCATGAAATCCTGCGATTATCTCAAACTGCCGGAATGCGTCATAAACGCCGTTCCCGTGTATATGAACGAGCAGGAACAGGCCGTATATGACACTTTCAAAGAGGACATGGTCGCAAAGATAAAGGGTACTGAGATCGATGCGGCGAATGCGGCGGTGCTTTCCGGAAAGCTCCTCCAGATGGCGAACGGCGCGGTCTATGACGAGAATAAAAACAGCCATTACATCCATGACCGCAAACTTGACGCCCTGGAAGACCTCATAGAGGGTGCGAACGGCAAGCCCGTACTGATCGCCTACTGGTATCAGCATGACGCGGAGCGGATAAAAGCGAGATTTCCGGTAAGGGAGATCAAGACCTCAAAGGATATCGATGACTGGAATGCGGGAAGGATTTCTGCGGCAATCATCCATCCTGCCTCCGCGGGTCACGGGCTGAATCTTCAGTCCGGCGGCTCTACGCTCATATGGTTCGGCCTAACATGGAGCCTTGAACTGTATCAGCAGACGAACGCCCGCCTTCACCGCCAGGGACAGAAGGATACTGTCATCATCCACCACATCATCACCGCCGGCACCATTGATGAAGACGTTATGAAGGCGCTCCGCAAAAAGGAGCGGACGCAGAACGCGCTCATCGACGCGGTCAAGGCGAATCTGGGGGCGTCCTTATGACCGACCCCTGGGAAAACCTCGCAAACGCGATCATCCTGCAAGCCGTAAAGGATTACCGTGAGGCGAGGAAAAAACACAAAAAACGGCCGAAGAACGAAGACGCGAAGCTCATGATAGCGGATTGTGAGGCATTCTTCTGCTCCGACTGGTTCGCGGCTCTCACAAATATCGACGGTGAGGCGCTGTTACGGAAATTACAGGAGGAAGAAATATGACATCGAAAGAATACCTCAGACAGGCATACCGCCTCGACCACAGGATCAATTCCGACATCGAGGAAATGGAGCGTCTTCGCGATATGGCGGGGAGCGTCTCCTCCCCAAGCCTGGAGGAACGGCATAATCCGAACCGTCCCACGGAGGCGTCCTTTATACGGTGTATCATGCGGGTCATGGAGCTGGAGGAGAAAATAAACGCGGAGATCGACCGGCTCGTCGCGCTGAAGGAACAGATGCGCGGCGTTATCGACACCGTCAGAGATAAGGACGAACAGATGGTTCTCCGATACCGCTATATCCACAATATGACCTGGGAGCAGATTGGGGACGAACTGCACGCCGACAAATCCACGGTCAGGCGGTGGCACGGCTCCGCCCTGCAGCACGTCATTATGCCGGAAGAACCCATCGTTATCTGAAACATGCAACGGTTTAAGCACCTTTGAGCAGAGATAAGCACCCGCCGTTTATGTTATGATATAATCAGCGAAAAGCAGAACGAACCGAGCCTCATGGGGTCTTCCCCGTGGGGCTTTTCTCATGCGCGGAAACGGAGGAAAGCTATGGGCTACAGACAGGTGGGCTGGCTTGAACAGTGCTGGTACATCATCAGATACAAGCTCCGTGAACTGTTCCGCA
>CAUABN010000139.1:0-4668 GCA_958427275.1 uncultured Anaerotruncus sp. | reverse complement strand
GAAAATAACTGACAGAAGGTCTGTATGGAAAGCAGGCCCCGCCGTAGCCGGCGGCGCGGGTCGAACTTGTTAGCGGTGTGAAGCGCAGGATGCGGAAAACGCCGCCGGAGGTCAAAAAATGAAGAAGATTTGCAGGTATTGGTTTTTCCCGGTATCGTTTGTTTTTGCCGACGTATATAAGCTTTTGCTGTTTTATATCGGACTGGCATACAACGAGAACCGCGTGTATGATATCATATATCCCGCAGGTTGCGCTCTTTTTGCACTTGCCTGCGGAATTTGCTTCCTTTATACCGTTAGGGAGAGGGTGAAGTCCCGCCGCACGGCAGCGGCGCTTGTGCTTCCCGCCGCCGCACTTTTGCTTTTTGCCGTCTTTTTTGCCACGGGACTCATCCGCGGCGGCTTCGGCAATTCGCGCGCGTATAATATCGGATTGTTCGTGCTGAGATGTCTGCCTGCCTTTATGGGCGGCGTCAGCGCCGCGCTGTGGCGGAACGAAGAGGAATTTACCGCCGCGTTCGAACGCCTCACCTTTGCAGCCGCACCCGCAGGACTTATATATTTTGTTATGTCTGTGGCTGATTCGAGCATATTTACCGACGGGACATACCTCGGCGTGATAAACTACATGAGCTTTGCCTATACGCTCATGCCCCTGCTTGCGTGCCTTATGCTGAGATTTTATGAGAACGCCCCCATGAGCATGCCCTTCTCGGAGCGCGCCATGAAGCACCCGCAGGTGTTCCGCGCCGCCGCGATACTGATCTTTTGGGTGGATATAATCTCGTCCGGCACGCGCGGTGCATATCTTGCCGTTGTGCTGTTCTGCATCGCCGCATTTTTGTGGCGCGCGCTCTCGCGCCGCCGCGCGCGGGGCGGATTTACCCTTTCCGCAGTGATGGCGGTGATCATCGTGTTTAATATTTTTGTGTGGGCGCCTGCCGGAATGAAGGGCACTACGCGCATAAATATATTCTTTGACGGTATAAAGGACGGCGACTTTACCACCACCGATACCGAGGACCCCGCCGTGAAGGATCAGATAGATTCCGCGTTTGACGATGTGCTGAACGGAAATACCGGCGAGATAGTTATCGACGGCGATTACAGGATCAGCGACCGCGGCTCGATATACAAGCTGGCGCTTGCGGAGTTCCTGCGCGCGCCCATCACCGGCATGGGTCAGGGCGCCTTCCAGGAGAAATATAAGGTATATCCGCACAATATGTTCCTTGAAATGCTTTGCGAGACGGGTATCATTGGCACGGTTCCGCTCGTTTTACTGCTCGCGCTGACGCTTTTCGGCATTCTTCGCACAGCGCGCCGCTCGCGCGGCGCAGCCGAGATACTGCTTCTTCTCGGCGCATATTTCGTGCGCGAAAATATAAGCAACAGTATATGGCAGTCGGTGCCGCTGTTTGCGGCGCTCGGCTTCGGACTTGCCCTTGCGGCGCTCCGTCCGCAGACGTCCACGGCGGAAACGGGAGGAGACCCCACGTGAGCACCCGCAGCGGAAGAAAAAATATATCGTCGGTGATTTTTTCGGTCACCGGCGTGATAATTATTGCAAAGCTGCTTGGCTTTGTAAAGCAGATGGTTGCCTCCGGCGCGTTCGGGGCAACGCTTGACACCGATATAATAAATATCGCGCAGACTGTGATAGGCGACGTTGAATACGTGCTGGCGCACGTGCTCATGACCTCGTTCATCTCGGTCTATCTGAACGCCGCCGAGGAGGGCGGAGAGCGCGTGACGCGCTTCGCCAAAAATGCGATGCGCGCTTTTCTCGTGATAGCAGTAGCCGTCGCCGCCGTGCTGACGGCAGCCGCATTCCCGCTCGCAAGGCTACTGGCGCCGTCGTATGACGCCGCCGCGTCGTCCCGACTCGCCGCATATCTGAGGGTGTATTCCCCGCTCGTTATTTTGTTTGTCGTGACTGCCGTCAACCAGGGTCTTCTCAATGCAAACCGCCGCTTTGTGGCGGTGGAGGCGCGCAGCATTCCGCAAAGTCTTATAATGATAGCCGTCATCGCGGTCGTGGGACGCGCTATCGGCGCGGACGCGCTGGTGGTCGGCTTCCTCATTTACACTATTTTCAACACCGTATGGTTCTGGATGCTGTCGCGAAGATACCGCGAGGGAGCCTCCGCCGATAAGCTCACGAAGGTTTTTCGTGATCCGCTCGTGCGGCGGCTGCTCGGAATGTCCGCGCCGCTGCTTGTGGGATATTCCGCATATTACATCAACCAGCAGATAAACAAAAGCCTTGCCTCGGGGCTTGGCGAGGGCGCGGTGACTGAGCTGAGCTACGGCGCGGTGCTGTTCAATCTTGTGACCGCGTTTATCGCCTCGTTTGCCTCTATTATGTTTTCGTACGTCACCTCGGCTATCGCCGGCGGCGAGCATGACCGCGCCGCGGAGCTTGCCAACCGCACTGCGGCCCTGCTTGCGGCGGTTTTTTTGCCCGTTACGCTCGTTTGCCTTACGCTTGCGCCCGAAATATCGCGCATAGCCTTCGGCAGAGGCGTTTTTTCGGATAAAAACGTCGCCGCGACTGCGGCGGCGCTCGGCGGATATTCGTTTTCATTCCTTCCGCTCGTCCTTCAGGAGGTGTACGGCAGGGTCCAGTACGGCTACGGCGATGCCCGCCGCCCGATGATAAACAGCATCGTCTCCATCGTGTGCAATGTGGTGTTCAGCGTACTGCTTTCGCGGTATTATGGGATCGCAGGTATCACATTTGCGTGCAGTCTTGCCACATTGGTGTACGGTGTGCTGAATTTTATTACCGCCGGAAAGCACAACCGCGCGGTATCGCTGCGTCCGCTTGCCATCTGCGCGCCGTTTATGGCGCTTGGAGGCTGTGCGTGTTTTTTTGTGATACGCGAGGTTGCGGCGCGGCTTGCCGAGCGCGGAGCCTTTTTAAGGTTTTGTGCCGCCGCCGCGTGCGGAGTCGCCGTTTATGCCGTGATAATGCTTCCGGTCGCGGTTTTTGCCCGGAAAAAGAAGAACAAAACACAGCCCGCCGCGAACGGTGAGGATGACTGACCGACAGACCGACGTATATAAATTACATTTATGACACAATTTATCCGGACGACTGCCCTGCACGGCAGGTCCCGATAGGAGCTTTTATGAAGAAAAAAGTACAGCTTGCCGTCATCGGCGGCGGTCACGCGGGCATCGAAGCCGCGCTGGCCGCCGCGAGGATGGGCATTGACACTGTGTTATTTACAATATCTATGGACGGAGTGGCAAATATGCCCTGTAATCCGTCGATAGGAGGGACCGCCAAGGGACATCTCGTGTTTGAGATAGACGCTCTCGGCGGTGAAATGGGACGCGCCGCCGACCTTGTGACCATTCAGTCGCGCACACTGAACACCGGAAAAGGCGCGGCGGTGCAGTCAAAGCGTGTGCAGGCGGATCGCCGTCTTTACCAGCGCATTATGAAGCACACCCTTGAAACCACGCCGCACCTGCACCCCATGCAGGCGGAGGTGGTAGAGGTCAGGACCGTGCCGACCGAAAACGGACGCCGCGTATGCGGCGTTACCACATCCATCGGCGAGGAATGGGACTGCGACGCGGTGGTGGTGGCGACAGGTACATACCTTGACAGCCGCATTTTTGTGGGCTTCCGCAATTATCCTGCAGGTCCCGACGGCTTTTTGCCCGCCGCCGCGCTGACGCATTCCCTTTCCGGGGCGGGCGTATCTATCCGGCGCTTCAAAACCGGGACCCCGCCGCGCGTGCTTCGCTCGTCGATAGATTTTTCCTGCCTTGTGGTCCAGCCGGGCGAGGAGCACATAACTCCCTTCTCTGCGCTCAGCGATGAGGAAAAAATGCAGTCGATAGAACAGATACCCTGTCATATCGTATACACCAATGCCGAAACTCACCGGATAATACACGAAAATCTCGGACGCTCAGCGATGTATTCGGGGCAGATACACGGCACGGGACCGCGCTATTGCCCGTCGATTGAGGACAAGATCGTCCGCTTTGCCGACAAGGAGCGCCATCAGCTGTTTGTCGAGCCGCTCGGACCCGATACCGAGGAGATGTATATCCAGGGGTTTTCCACGTCGATGCCTCCGGATGTTCAGGATGCGATGCTCCGCACGCTGCCCGGCTTCCGTGATGCGGTCATTTCGCGTTATGCCTACGCCATAGAATATGATTGCGCCGACCCGACACAGCTGTGCGCAACGCTTGAATTCAAAAATATTTCCGGTCTGTACGGAGCCGGGCAGTTCAACGGCACCTCGGGTTACGAGGAGGCAGCCGCGCAGGGACTTGTGGCAGGTATAAATGCCGCGCTTGCTCTGAAGGGCGAGCCGCCGATGATACTCCGCCGCTCCGACGGCTACATCGGTACGCTGATCGACGATCTTATCACCAAGGGAACGAACGAGCCTTACCGCATGATGACCTCGCGCTCCGAGTTCCGCCTGCTTTTACGGCAGGACAACGCCGACGAGCGTCTTACGCCCATCGGCAGACGCGTGGGACTTATAGACGACGCCCGTTATGAGGCGTTCTGCGCCAAAAAGGAAGCGATAAATGCCGAAATACGGCGGCTTGAGACGACATATCCGAAAAAAGACGCGCTTGATGCATTTCTTGCGACTCACGAAATGCCGCCCGCGAGCGGCGGCGTTTCGC
>CAUABN010000138.1:0-4677 GCA_958427275.1 uncultured Anaerotruncus sp. | reverse complement strand
GGTATTGGACCATACTATTTTGCCCTCGCCTGTCGTTATGACTGCGGGCGCGGCAATGTCGCGCATGGTGGATGTCATAAGGCTTCCCACCGAGGCGCGCTCGCGCTCGCCGAGGCGGAAGGATGCGGTGGGATGGCGGTGCAGTATCACCGCCGCAGCGCCGAGCGACGCGCAGTAGACTATAAGGAAGATTAGCGTTGCCGGAAAAGCGGGAATATCGGTGAGCGCCGATATTATCGTCAGTGCGGCAAGAAAAAGTCCGCCCACAGTTGCGCATATCACGAGCGGCAGGTTGTCGGGCATTCGGTCTTTCTGATCGGACATTAAAAGCTACCGTACCTTTCTTTGGGTTGAATGATTGGTTATCCGGGTGAGAGGAGCGTCGCGCCTCAGTCGTCCGTGCGGTTGTTGCGTATCATTTGCACAAGCGGCAGCATAAGGCAAAGCCCGCCGCCCATAGCGGAAAAAAAGCATATCCCCTGCCAGCCTGCAAGCAGTACCGATATCACAAGCGCGATAACGGAGAGCGTCCCGAGAGGTGCAAGGCCGGCATTGCGCGCCGCACGGCGCGCCCACGACACCGCAAATACCGCCAGCGGGAGCGCCAGTGCGAGCATTATGTTCTCGCACACAACAGCCGCCGTACTGCCGGTATCTATCGAGCCGTCTCCGCCCGAGAGGATAAGATAGATGACCGAGGCGAGAAAATATACCACGCCGCACATAGGCGACAGCATGCTGCGCGCCGGAGAGTTCGTAAATTGCTCCGGTTCGACTTCGATAGAGCGGAATATCGCTCCGCACACCGCTACTGAGAAATATGCAATGATCTCCGCCGTTATCGCCGCAAGCGCGGGCAAAAGACGTATAACGGAGACAACATACTGCTCCACCGCGCCGCTCTCGGCGGTTATCCCGGCGGCATCGTATGCCGCGCTGACGCGTGAGATGAACTCGGCGCGAAGCCATGCATAGATATCGCCCATACTGCGTATGCCCTCGGGTACCGCATAGTCGGGGGAGAGTATTATAAAGAGCGCGCCGAGGATGATGCCTGACGCCGCGGCTGCCGCCGCAGTGTAGCCGACCGCCTCACCTATGCCGGTGCGCGTGTAAGCCCATGACAGCACGAGTATTGCGGGTATCGCCGCTATCCCTATGAGGGCGCCCGATGCACCCAGCAGGAGCATGCTTCCTCCCGTGGCAATGACGGCTGTTATCAAAAACGCAAGGCGGTTCACACGGAACAGGAAGGCTCCTACGCCTATTGCGGTGCATATGCCCAGATATGCCGCAGATATCACAAATTTGCCGGTGAAAAGCACGAGCAGGTATGCCGGGATGATGATACCGGCAACAGTCGCGCGTTCACGCGCGAAAAAGCCTATAAATATCGCCGCAAAGAGCATGAACACTCCTGCGAGAGTCTCATGACGGAAGGATGAATACGCAAGCACGCCGGCAGCCGTTGCTGCAAGGGGAATAAGTGCGTATGCCAGAGGCGCATGCGCGTTGTTTTCCATTTCGTCGGATATTTTTGTGCGGTCTTCGCTTGCGGGGGCTGCCATCGTACGACTCCTTTCGTAGTTTTTTCGCGAAGAGATAATTCTTCAATATAATAGTATATCATAAAAAGCTGCAAAAGTAAATATCCTTTGCGCAAAAACAACGCGCGCGCGGGGGTGGATTTGTTGCATGAAAATCTCTTGACAAATTAGAAAAATCATGATATACTGATAATGTAAATATACAAATTGGAGGCGATGTTATGAATTCTATTCAAAAACAGCAATTTTACCTGTCGCATAATGTGTTTGAATGTCGCTTTCAATCGGAAAGATGGCAACTTAAAATCGTAATATAAGGGCACATAGGTAGAGTCGCATCGCGGGCTACTTATGTGCCTTTTGGGTTTTTAGAATATTTTGGAAGGAGGCGTACTGATATGAATAAAATTATTTCATTTGTTTTACTTTGCGCTTTATTGCTTATGTGTTTTTCGGGGTGTAAAATTGACACAAACGGTACAATGGTATTGCAAAGCCAGGATGCTCTCGTTTGCACGCTGGTTGAATATTTACGTGACCTTCTCTATGAATACGATTTAGCCGATACTTCAACAGCTATCAAAATTGATGAAATAAAAAACGGGAAACAGGCTTTACACGTTGGATTTGATAAATCAGAATATTATTTTGTGTGTGCGTACTATAATGCGAAACATGATGATGAATCGATAGTTTATTGTTGTGCGACCGATTATACGTGGGTCAGATTTAACGATGTAAACAAGATCAGTGAGAAATATGATGATTTGAATTTTATTGCCGGCTTTCAGATCAATAAAGCATCATCGGTGACAGACATAATAACAAAGGATGCAAAAGCACCAAGCATGGAGCATTTTCAAGAATATAAACCTGATTTTAATAATGGTTTGAATGCCGGTGGCGCTATTCCTTTTGATATCAGCTTTATTTATTTGAATTCGACCGACGATAAAGTTATCTATTATTCTACTTCGGCGTATGATAATAGCTTAAAAACGATGCGGTGCGTATTTCTTAATGAGCAATATTATGTAGTTATAGAAAATTATATCATTCGTCCTGATGGCACTCGGTCCGGTAACAACTTGATCAGTGATTTTGGTGCGTATTATGATGCTTTGACTCGCGTAATGGATACCGATAGTTATCACGTGACGACTGAGCGGGGAAGCACCATTTTCTACGGACTGATCGAGATCGGCGATTTTGCGAAATGTATAAATGAATAATGGAGGAAAAACATGAAATTGAATAGAAAAATTATTGCCTATATTATGGCAATTGTGAAGATGAAATCTATGCAGACGGCATTAATGAAGCATGGTACGTCTTAAATAAAAACTCTGCGTGTTACCATATAAGCCATGAGGTGGATACAATTAAATACTATTTTGCTTCTTCTGTTGAGGGAAGCACGTATACTTGGACAACAGATGTTTCTACATCTGTTGCGCAAGAAATAAAAAACGCTTATGCAGAAAGTATGAAAAAATGGAATAATGTATATTTCTACTCATATGATGATAATGGTATTTTGAATAAGCATAAGATTATAAATATAATTGAAGGAACGGCAACGGATCACAACTTAACTATATACCCTGTTACAGGAATGAATTCTATTATTGCTGAAACAGTTCCTATAGAAACTGGTGAGATAATAGAAAGTGGAACGGTAAGCCATTCACATTACTCTAAATGGAAAATGAACGTAAATATTTATTTGTTTTATGTGCACGGAGATTATACTCAGGCGGTTATTGACTTTGTCAGAGAAAGGAATGGCGCTCATGAGTTGGGACACGTCCTTGGTTTAAGAGATCTTGATTCAAACTATTTGTGCAACGCCAATAGTGATAAAGCGCACCATCACGAATTGCTTATGGGATATGGTAGTCCAATGTTAGATAGATCTTCCGATATTACGTACAAAGATATTGCAGGTGTCGCGATTACAAGAGGATTACATACAGATGATGATCATAAATGGCTTAATTGCGGGTTGCAAAGTAATGGGAAATACAAACTTTTATGTTCTATCTGTAATGGTATTAAAGAAACATATGGATTGAATGGATACACATATGAAACATATGGGGCTTGTGGAAATAACCATACTCTATCCGCTGGGAATATGATGGCGGTCGCGAGTTACGGAACAAAGGATTACTATAGAGGAGCATGACCCATATGTTTATATTGATAAATATTATCATAGACGTAGTTGCTCTTGTGGGATGGGTGTACAGATAGGACAACATACTATTTCCGCGTCGGATGTGACTGGTGGCGGGAATTTTGCTCCTTGTATGGGATGCGGTTATCTTCTTGACTTGCGCGATGATTATTACAATACAATAGCATCTATCACTCAGGTATCTATTAACGGAAGCTATATACTTCCCGGTGGTAACGTTGTTTTAGTTGACGAAGATATTCAGGAATATTTGGATGGAACGTTAGTGTTCTATCATCCTGACAATATTCCTGCTACACAGTAAAGTGTAAAATAATACACAGTACTGAGCACAATTCTTTGGGTGTCGCTTCGGCGGCGCCCTTTTTATGTTTCTTCAACAATAACGATGATCTTGTATATTTGTCAATGACGTGAGACCGGTAAAACCGGTAAAGTAAAAAGATGAGAAGGATAAAGTGAACGCCCTGCGGTGTGAGAGAGAAGTGACGGAGCGAAGCGATGGAACGGAAGAACGAAGTCCGCGGTACATCCGTCAGCGCCGGGGGCGGGGCGGGCGTAAAAACGCTTCTGTTCATCCGCGCGGAATATTTTATAATATTTTTGAATTTTTACGCTCACGCCTCTTGACAAAACGGTCTTTTGATGGTATAATAAAGTCACAACAAAACATGATGACCCGCACGGGCAGACCGCGCGGTACAAATAACTTGAAAGGAAGGCTATTATCATGGGTTGGATCTTTGCAGGCATAGTTGCCGCTTTTGTACTTTTCATTTTACTCGGTTTCAGCCGTTCCGGCTGGAAGCTGCGTCCCCGTCAGATTTTGTCCGTTCTCGGACTGCTCGTGATATGCGGAGGTATGGTAGCCACCGTCCCTACCGGTCACACCGGTATACTTACCACCTTCGGTAAGGTGGAGGATATAAC
>CAUABN010000137.1:0-4710 GCA_958427275.1 uncultured Anaerotruncus sp. | reverse complement strand
GTCTGTTCATGTAAAATACCGTGCCTTTCGGTTGGCTTTTTTGTTGTGTTGCTTGTTTTTTGTGACCTTTGCCGCTGTTTCTACAGATTTTTTGCTTTTTTTCTTCGGCAGGGGCAAAAATCATTTGCATAACAGATCAAAATATGATATACTGTATAGGCTTTGCGCGGCGCTTTGCCGACGCAAGAATATACCTATCATATATTATATCAGATTCGGAGACGGATTTCAAGATGAGAATGAGAAAAAAGAAGCACTCGGGAGAAAGAATAGAGGCGTGCTCGGCGCTTTTGCTGCGCCTTTCACCCGACGATACCGGATATTCTGCATTGGACGGCGCGCGTGAGGTCAGCCGCGCCGTGTTCGGCAGAGAGATTCCGCTTGAACTTGAGATAGGCTGCGGAAAGGGCGACTTTGCGGTCGGGCTTTCGCCTGCGCGCGCAGATTCCGGAATAATCGCGCTTGAGAGGGTGGCGGATGTTGCCGTGACCGCGCTGGAAAAAGCGGCGGCAAGCGCAGACGCGCGCCCGGATAACCTCCGCTTTGTCATTGGCAATGCGCAGAATCTCCCCGTGTGGTTCCCCGAAAACACCTTTTCGCGTATATACATAAACTTTTGCGATCCGTGGCCCAAAAAGGGATACGCAAAGCGCCGCCTGACGGCGCCGGGCTTTCTTGCGCTTTACCGCCGTTTGCTCGTCCCCGGCGGAGAGCTGAGGTTCAAGACCGATAACGAGGGGCTTTTTGACTGGTCGCTTGAGCAGTTTGCCGCCGAGGGACTTCGTGTGACTGCAATGACGCGCGATCTGCATTCCTCCGCGCTTGCCGAGGGAAATATCATGACCGAGTATGAGCGCAATTTCACTTCAAAGGGGATGCCCATATATTCAGCCCACGTTGTGTTTGACAAAAAGGATGACGGCAATAATGAATGATGCCGTAAAAGAGCCGTGTGGGGTGCTCGTTATTGACAAGCCGGCAGGCTGGACCTCATTTGATGTTATCGGCAAACTGCGGCGGCTGTACGGCACAAAAAGGATCGGTCACACCGGGACGCTCGATCCGGATGCTACGGGTGTGCTTGTGGTGCTGGTAGGCAGAGCGGCAAAGGCGGCTGAATATATCACCGTACACGATAAGTCATACCGCGCCGTGCTTCGCCTTGGGATCACCACCGATACCGAGGACACATCCGGCAGGGTGCTCACGCAGTTTGCGGGAGAGCTTCCGGGACCCGATGCCGTGCGCGACGCAGTGGCAGGTTTTACGGGTGAGATAATGCAGGTCCCGCCGATGTACAGCGCTCTCAAGGTCGGCGGACGCAAGCTATGCGACATCGCACGCTCCGGCGGCACGGTGGAACGCACGGCGCGTCCGGTAACTGTATATTCGGCGGACACCGAACCGGTCGCGGGAACGCCATGCGATCATATCCTCAACGTAAGCTGCTCGTCCGGCACATATATCCGCACACTGTGCGCCGATATCGGAGCCGCACTCGGGTGCGGCGGCGCTATGGCCGGGTTGCGGCGGCTGTCGGTCGGAGGTTATACGCTTGATGATGCATCGACACTTGAGGAGATCGAAGCGATGAGCCACGATGAGCGGACGGCTGCGCTCCTCCCGGTGGAAAGTCTTTTCCTTGACCTTCCCGCCGTAATACTTCCGGATTTTTTTGAGCGCCTTTTCCGCTCCGGCTGTGAGATATATCAACGTAAGATCGGAACCTCGTTTCCCGACGGCGCGCGTGTGCGTGTCTGCCGCGCAGACGGCAGCTTTTTTGCACTCGGCGAGGTATCGGAGTATTCCGGCGGCAGCGCCGTAAAGTCGGTCAAGCTGTTTGAGGTATAACGGATCCGAAAATAATCGAAAAATTCGCATCGCGCATCGCGCGATGCGACATTTTTTTTGCGGCTGCGGTGATAAAATCATTGATGAAAAAACAAATTAAAGTTCGGAATAAATAAAAAAGGAGACGTGAAAATGATTCGCAATAACTGCGGTTTTGACTTTTCTGCCGAGGGCGACCGCCTCACTGTCTCGGTCGGCGGCGAGATAGATCACCACGGCGCCGCGCCGCTGCGCGACGGTATCGATGCGCTGATATGGGAGTACCGTCCGAAGCATCTTTACCTTGATATGTCGGGCGTGGAGTTTATGGACAGCTCGGGGCTGGGACTTATAATGGGCAGGTACGAACTTATGCGGGAACTGGGCGGCGACGTCACGGTGCGCGATCCTGCGCCGTGCGTTGACAGGATGCTGAAGCTCACCGGTTTTGATCGCCGTGTGAAAACAGAAATATCGACCGCGCGTCCGCGGCGATGAATGACGTGGAAAGGAGCAGAAAAATGAAAAACAAAAATATTCCCGAAAAAAAGGACGGCATGGGGAAAAGGGCGGGACGTCCGCCCTCTGCGGAGACGGTCAATGAAATGAAATTCACGGTGCCGTCGCTCTCGGTCAACGAGGGATTTTCGCGCGCTGCGGTCGGGGCGTTCATAGCCCAGCTTGATCCGACGGCGCTTGAAATATCGGACGTCAAATGCGGACTGTCGGAGGCTGTAACAAACTGCACGGTGCATGCTTATCCCGATCGTATCGGAAAGATAAACGTGCGCGTGCGGCTGTTTGCCGACCGTTCGGTAAAGATAGAGGTGCGCGACAGCGGAGTCGGCATTTCCGATGTAGAGGCGGCTCGCGAGCCGCTTTTTACCACCGACAAGGGCGGGGAACGCAGCGGAATGGGCTTTACGGTCATGGAGAGCTTTTTCGATAAGGTCACGGTAAAGTCGTCCGTGGGCGCCGGAACCACGGTGACTCTTATAAAAAAGCTCGCTCCGAAGCAGAAGTTTACACGCTCGTAGTACATATTTTTACGTTTTTACGGGGGAGAAGATGGTATGTACACAGGACCGAAGCGAGGTAAGACTGCTTATATCCGAGGCACAGGGAAGTGACGCGGAGGCTGCGGACGCGGCGGCGGGGAGACTGATAAGTGAAAATCTCGGGCTTGTAAAAAGCATAGCACGCCGGTTTTTGGGACGCGGATGCGAGTATGACGATCTTGTCCAGATAGGGACCATCGGTATGCTCAAGGCGATACGTTCGTTCGATCTTGAACGCGGAACTGCTTTTTCCACCTATGCCGTGCCGCTGATCGTAGGAGAGATACGGCGGCACCTGCGCGACAGCGGACTTATAAAGGTAGGCAGGGCGACCAAAAAGCTGGGCGCCGAACTGCTTGGGGCGCGCTCGCGGATCATAAGCGAGGAAGGACGCGAGCCGCAGATCTCCGAGCTTGCAGAGGCGGTAGGAGTCACGCCGGAGGAGGCTGCCGCTGCTATCGAGGCGATACAGGCTCCCGCCTCGCTTTCGTGGGCTGTCGGGGATGATGATTCCGGGCTGGAGATTGGCGACCGCATAAGCGATTCGGACGGACTTGCCGAGCTTGAGAGCGTGCGTGACCGCATTGCCATTTCACAGGCGATAGGCAGACTTCCGCCGCTCTGGAGGCAGATAGTCATGTTCAGGTATTTCAGAAACATGACCCAGCAGCGCACCGCCGAGGAGCTTGGACTTACACAGGTAAAGGTGTCGCGGGAGGAAAAAAAGATAGCCGAATTTTTACGCCGCGAGCTTTGCGGGTAATTTTGGTGTTTTCTTTATTTACAGTCATAAAAACAAACAATATTCCCGCGCAGCTGTAAAAGTTGCGCGGGAATACTGTGTTTGTATTACGGTCTGCGATACTCACATGAGCGGTGCGAATATACGCAGGATTGGCTGCACGAGGCGTTCGAGGATGTTCCCGCGGCAATTTTCCTCGGTCATCTCCTCGCTCAGCTCAAGCGTCCGCAAAAAATCCTCTTTGATCTCCGCAACGGCGGGAGTGCCGCTCATCCATACGCCGCATTCAAAATGCAGGTAAAGACTGCGGAAGTCGAGGTTCGTTGTCCCTACGGTCGCAGATTCATCGTCCGCCACAAAGGTCTTTGAGTGCAGGAATCCGTTTGAATATTCATATACACGCACACCGGCGCGGATCAGATCGCGGTAGTACGAGCGCGTTGTCATGTGGACAAAGCGTTTGTCCCAGCGGTGCGGCGTGATTATGCGCACATCCACGCCGCTTTTTGCGGCAAGTGTGAGCGCCGAGACCATGCTGTCATCGATTATAAGATACGGCGTATTGATGTAAAGATATTTCTTTGCATTGCCGATCATCTGGAGATACACATGCTCTCCCACATTATCAAAATCCATCGGGCTGTCGGCATACGGCTGAACATAACCGCAGCGTGGGCGGCGTTCAAACGGATCCTCGGCAGGGAGGTATTTCTGCCAGTCCTCGGGCGCTTCATCGCGTATGGCGGCAAGCCGCCACATCTGCAGGAACATAACGGTAAAGCTCCATGCCGCGTCGCCGTCAAGCACTATGCCGGAATCCTTCCAGTGACCGAAGCGCTGACGCGCGTTTATATATTCATCGGCAAGGTTTACTCCTCCGGTGAATGCGACCTTGCCGTCTATGACGCATATCTTGCGGTGGTCGCGGTTGTTTTGAAGCACGGTGAGAAATGGAGTGAAGGGATTGAACACGCGGCATTTTATGCCCTCCGCTTCCAACTGCTCACGGTAGTTCTGCGGCAAAAGGAAGAAGCACCCTATGTCGTCGTACATCATGCGTACCTCAACGCCCTCAGCTAC
>CAUABN010000136.1:0-4714 GCA_958427275.1 uncultured Anaerotruncus sp. | reverse complement strand
AAAAAAGGTATAAAGGTCGAGAGGCCTGTATACATATATAAAACATTCATTTTCAGGAGGAAGATCAATCAAATGAAAAGAATCACTGCAATCCTGATGGCAATGCTGATGCTTGTTTCGGTATTTGCACTGTCGTCATGCAACACCCAGAAAAAGGCTGCTCCCAACTTTGAGGTCCCCGAAGGTGGTTACGACGGAAGCGAAGTAACCATCAAGTTCTACCACACAATGGGCTCCAACCTTTCCGATGTGCTTGCACTGTACATCGAGGAGTTCAACAAGCTTTACCCTAATATCCACATCGAGCATGAGCAGGTCGGTTCCTACGACGACGTAAGAAACCAGATCAGCACCGAGATCACCACCAAGACCCAGCCCAACATAGCATATTGCTACCCGGACCACGTGGCTCTTTATAACCTTGCCGGCGTCGTTGCCACCCTTGACAACCTCATCGACAGCAAGCTGACCGTTACCCGTGCCGATGGCACGACCGAGACACTCGGTCTTACCGACGAGCAGAAGAGCGACTTCATCGAGGCGTATTATAATGAAGGCAGACAGTTCGGCGACGGGCTTATGTACACCATGCCTTTCTCCAAATCTACCGAGGTTCTTTATTATAACAAGACTTTCTTCGATCAGAACAACCTGACTCCCCCCACCACATGGGACGAGCTTGAGGAGCTTTGCGCGAAGATAAAGGCTATCGACCCCGCGAGCATCCCGCTCGGCTACGACAGCGAAGCCAACTGGTTCATCACCATGTGCGAGCAGTACGGCTCGCCCTACACCACCGCTGAGAGCGAGGATCATTACCTGTTTGATAACGATAAGAACCATGAATTCGTAAAGAAGTTCCGCGAGTGGTACCAGAAGGGCTACCTCACCACCCAGACCCTTTACGGCGCTTATACATCCGGACTCTTTACCGCTACCACCGGTACAAGAAGCTATATGTCCGTCGGTTCGTCCGCAGGTGCAACTCACCAGCGTCCTGCCGCCGATGAGAGCGGCAACTACCCCTTCGAAGTGGGTATCGCTACCATCCCGCAGGTGAACGCGTCCAATAAGAAGGTCATTTCTCAGGGACCGAGCGTCTGCATCTTCAAGAAGGATAACCCGCAGGAGGTCGTTGCTTCCTGGCTGTTCGTGAAGTTCCTTACCACGAGCGTAGAGTTCCAGGCTGAATTCTCAATGGCATCCGGCTACGTTCCCGTTCTCAAGTCCGTTGCAAATAACGAGACATACGCAAAGTTCATCGCCAACGCCGACGGCGGTAAGTACATCTCCGCCCTCAGCGCCAAGGTCTGCCTTGAGCAGGAGGACGCATATTATACCTCTCCCGCCTTCAACGGTTCTTCGCAGGCGCGCAGCCAGGTCGGCGCAATGCTTGCAAAGTGCCTTACCATCGATTCCTCACTGGACGTCGATGCGGAGATAAAGAAGGCATTCAAGGCAGCTATCGAGGAGTGCGAATATTAAAATTACGGTAAGCGGGACCGGAGTGGCATTTCCCGGCAGCGGGAGCCGCATGACGGAAGATGCATGCCGCCCCGGTTCCACGCCGGACCGCACAGCAAACCGCGAGGTGTAAAATGAAAAAAACCTATCGTCTTTTTGCGCTCGTGTTCGCCGCACTTATGCTGCTTACCGCCTGCACCCCCGCGGGCAACAGCGGTGACAGCACCACCGGCGGCGCCTCCGAGATACACGACTATGCCGCCGAGGTGAAGCTCATCGAAGGCTCCACGGCAACGGCAAAGCAAAAGGTCACCGTTAAAACGTATATCGACGGCGACACCACTCACTTCAACGTGCCGGAGAGCGTGTCACCCATCGGAGTGCTCAAGGCGAGGTATCTTGCCATAAACACCCCGGAATCCACCGGTAAGATAGAGGAATACGGCAAGACGGCTTCTAACTTTACAAAGGAGAAGCTTATGTCGGCAAGCTCCATTATAGTGGAGTCGGACGACGCGAACTGGAACCTTGACTCGACCGGCGGCAGATATCTTGTGTGGGTCTGGTACCGCACGAGCGAGGATGCGGAATACCGCAACCTGAATATAGAGCTGCTTCAGAACGGACTTGCCATAGCCTCATCCTCAGCCAATAACCGCTACGGCAGCATATGCATGGCGGCGATAGCACAGGCTAAGGCGCTGAAGCTGAATATACAGTCCGGCAAGCGCGACCCCGATTTTTACTACGGCGACGCCGTGGAGCTGACTCTCAAGGAGCTGCGCTGCAACGCCGAGAAATATAACGGCACCAAGGTCGCGTTTGAGGGCGTTATCACCAAAAACAATAACTCCGGCGTTTACATTGAGAGCTATGACAGCGAGACCGACCGATATTACGGCATTTATGTCTATTACGGCTACGGTCTGAGCGGAGAAGGACTTGATATCCTCTCCGTCGGCAACCTCTCGCGTATAGTCGGATCGGTCCAGTATTATGAGGCGGGCGGGACCTATCAGGTCTCCGGGCTTACCTACCGCGTTATGAAGCCGGACGATCCCTCCAATATCAAAAAGATAGAGGACGGACACGAGGGCGCATACCGCGAGATAAACGCTGCCGACTTTGCCGCCGGCACGGTAAAGTTCGCCGATGCCGAGGGCGCGGAGCGCGAGTACCGTTCCGCCGAGCTTATGATGGATACCACCGTGACCGCGCGCGGTCTTACCGTAACGTCGGCTTACACGACGACGTCCGAGTCAAGCTCGCAGCAGGGCGCTATGACCCTCACCTGTATCGCGTCCGACGGGACCGGGGTGACCGTGCGCACGGCAGTGCTTTACGATGCCGCAGGAAAGCTCATCGGCGCGGATGAATACAAGGGGAAGACCCTTGACGTGCGCGGCATTGTCGATCTTTATGACGGAAAATATCAGATACGGGTCTTTTCCGCCGATGATATCACCATATTCAAATAAAACGGATATGTCACGGCATATCCTACAAAAAGAAAGGCTGAAAAGCAATGAAAAAACTTATTTCAGTAGTTATTCTGCTTGCCCTTTGCGTAGCGGCGTTTGCCGCCTGCAAGCCCGGGGAGACCAAAAAGGACGCCCTTACGCTTGCCAAGGAGTACATCTACACGATGTACCGCAACGAGGCTGAAGTCACCGCCTCCGACTACACCCGCGTTGGCGTGGTCAGCATAGACGGCGTGACCTACACCGTTGAGTGGACCGCCAACATCACCTCCGGTCCGGCAGACGGCGTTAAGACCGTCAAGTCCGAGGACGGCAGCACCGTTACCGTTGATATTGACGAAAAGGCTTCCGCGGATGTCGTATACACGCTCAAGGCTACCATAAAGGATGCCGAGGGCAAGACTGCCGAGCTTTCCTTCAACCACAAGGTCCCCGCGTTCAAGGAATTCACATGGGCTGAGTACGTTGCCGCCGCCAAGGACGACACCGTTATAGTCAAGGGCGTTATCACCGCCATCATGGCAAAGTCCAAGGGCAACAGCTACAACTGCCTCTATCTGCAGGACAACGACGGCGGTTACTATGCCTACAATATGGCTACCGACCCCGTGACCGATGACAAGCTTGAGGTCGGCATGACCGTGCGCGTTACCGGTACCCGCGACACCTACAACGGAACCTACGAGATCATGAAGGCGACCGTTGAGATTGTTGACTCCAACAAGACCCCCGCCACTGCCGTTGACTTCACCGAGAAGTATCAGAAGGCGACCTCCCTCAAGGAAGAAGCCCTCACCGCACAGCAGGGCATGCTCGTCACCCTCAAGGGTGTTGAGATCACCGGCGAGGACACCTCGGGCGGTTACTACAAGTTCAGACTCGGCGAGTACGAGAGCTACATAAGAATCTCCTCCTCCGTCTGCCCCATCACCAAGGATGAGCAGGCGACTCTCAAGAAGGGTCATGCCGAGCACGCCGGCTGGACCGCCAACGTTACCGGTATCATCTGCGTATACGACGGCGCGTTCTACCTCACCCCCGCATCCGCCGATGCGTTTGAGTATGTCGCTCTTCCCCAGAAGGATGATGCCGGCATGGTAGCCTTTGAAAAGGACGGTCTTTCGGTCGTTTCCACCGTTACCGCCGATACCGAGATTGAGCTTCCCTCCGTCGGCAAGACCTATGACAAGGTCGCCATCACATGGGAATCCGATAACGCCGCTGCAGTTGTTGCAAACGGCAAGCTCACGATCAAGCTTCCCGACACCGATGCAACAGTCAAGCTGACAGCCACTCTCAAGTGCGGTTCCGTCACCGAGACCCGCGTGTTCGAGATTAAGCTCGTAGCCACCGAAATGAGCTACGCCGAGATAGTTGACGCCGCCTACAAGCTCGAAGCCGGCACGTCGCTGCCCGGAACCTGCCGTCTCTTCGGTAAGATCATAAAGATCGACACCGCATGGAGCGATCAGTTCAAGAACATCACCGTTACCATCGAGGTTGCCGGACTCACCGACAAGCCCATCATGTGCTTCCGTCTTACCGGTGACGGCGCCGAGTCTCTTGCAGTAGGCGATGAGATCACCGTTGAAGGCGCCATCAAGAACTACAACGGCACCATTGAGTTTGATTCGGGCTGCCGGTTCATCGGCAAGGGCGAGCATATCGACCAGTCCAAGACCGTGGGTGCCGCTTACTCTCTTGCCGAGGGTGAGTCGATGTCCTCTCCTGTCATCCTCAAGGGTGTTATCTCCAAGATCGACACCGCA
>CAUABN010000135.1:0-4740 GCA_958427275.1 uncultured Anaerotruncus sp. | reverse complement strand
TTCAATCTTTTCAACAACAAAACCGTGCTCCAGAATATAATGCTGGCGCCCGTTTATATAAAAACCAAAAAGGCAGGCGGTCTTTTTGCTCCGTCAGCGGTAAAAAAACAGATAAAAGCCGAGGCGGAAACCACGGCGCACGAGCTTCTTGCCAAAATAGGGCTTGAGGATAAGGCAAACGTCTATCCCTCTACCCTTTCCGGCGGTCAGAAGCAGCGTATCGCAATAATCCGCGCGCTCGCGATGAACCCCAAGGTGATGCTTTTCGATGAGCCGACCTCGGCGCTCGACCCCGAAATGGTCGGAGAGGTGCTCGATCTTATGAAAAAGCTCGCCGACGACGGCATGACCATGGTCGTGGTAACGCATGAAATGGGCTTTGCCCGCGAGGTCGCCGACCGCGTGATCTTTATGGCAGACGGAAAAATAGTGGAGGAGGGCAAGCCCGCAGAGTTTTTTGCTCACCCTGCCACCGACCGCGCCAAGCAGTTCCTCAAGTGTGTACTGTAAAGATACTTCAATAGCATACGGGGCGTTAAAAAGCTCATAACGAGCTTTTTAACGCCCCCATCGTCATTCCGCCTCCCCTGCCCTCCGTACTTGACAAAATGACATTTGTATGTTATACTATAAGAAGTCGGAAACGGAGGACGGCACTATGGAGCTTTTTCACGGCAGACCCATGGTATTCATCGGCAGCGCCGCAATAGCGGCGGCTTTGTGCGGATGGTATTTTGACGGCTGTACAAAGCTCATACTTGCAGCGACAGTATTGTCCGCATTCGTTCTCTGCGCCCTTCTGCGCATATTCGGAAAGTTCTCCCGCCGCCATACCGTCACTCTGCTTCTCGGCTTTGCGGCGGCGTTTTGCGTTCTTTTGCGTGCGTATGCATATTTTGACGTGCAATATCTCGGCTCGGAGTCGCTTTGCGATTCCGAGCATGATATTTATATGACGGTCGAGGAACGAATGACATCCGGCGCCGTCGGAACGCACTACCGCGTAAAAATCGAAAGCATCGACGGCAAAACGCCGTCGCGCACGACACGCGCCCGGCTCGAATGCGCATACAGCGCCGCCTACCGCCCCGGGAACCAGCTGTTTTTGCGCACGGCTCCGGTGAGATTCGAAAAGACCGCGCTGTACGACGGTGAACGCGCGGCGCTTGCAGCCGGCGTGACGATGCGTCTTTACACCGAGGACGACTGTACGGTGGTATCCGACAGGATCGCCGACGGAATATTTGCTTCACTGCGCCGCTTTTCGTCGCGCCTCGCGTTCAGGCTCTCCGACGGAGTAGGCGGGGATGAAGGCGCTCTCGCGGCTGCAATGCTCCTCGGCAGGCGCGACGGACTTTCAGACGCCGTTTCCCGCGATTTTTCCCGCGCCGGACTTTCGCACCTGCTCGCTCTCAGCGGATTGCATCTTTCGATAGTCGCAGGCAGCGTCGGCTGGATACTATCCCGCCTGCGTCTGCCACGCCTGATAAAAACACCGCTGCTCACGCTGTTTTTGCTGGTCTACCTTGCGCTGACGGGATTCCCCGTTTCAGCGGTACGCGCGGCGATAATGCTGATAACGCTTCTTGCCGCCTATTTTTCCGGCGCTGACAGCGACGGGGTAAGCTCTGTCTTTCTTGCCGCGCTGCTGATACTCACCGTCTCGCCCGAGGCGATCATAGACGCCGGCTTTATGCTCTCCTTTGCGGCGACCTTCGGCATAACCGTTTTTCTTCCCGCTTTTGTCCAAAAGAGAAAGGAGAAAAAGCCTGCGCATGGGAAAATTGCTACCCGCGCAAGGAAATTTTGCGACAGCGCACTGTCGCTTCTCATCACCGGTCTTGCGGCAAACTGCTTCACACTGCCGGTGATATGGAGGATGTTCGGCGGGATATCCCTCGCCGCGCCGCTCTCAAATATGCTCATAACCCCGATTTCCGGCTTTTTTCTTGCCGTATCCGCAATATTCATCCCGCTTTCGGGAATACCCTTTTTCGGCAGCGCCGCAGCATTCGCCGTTCGCATGACGGCGCGCGTGATGCTCGCGGCATGCGCGCGGATATCCGAGCTGCACAGCGCAGTGATCTCGCTTGAATACGGCTTTGTCCCGTACATCGTGATCCCTTCCGCCGTCATCATGCTCATACTGCTCACGGTAAAGCTCAGTCATCCGGCGGTCTGTCTTCTGCCCGCCGCCGCAGCCGCGGCGGCATTTGCGGTCTGCTTTTTTGCCTCCGGTGCCGCAGACCGTGCCGGAAATATAAAAATAGCGCTGTATTCGTCAAAAAGCGGAGACACCATGGCACTGACTTCGTGCGGCGGGACCGTACTGATAGACGTCGGCAGCGGAGCATACAGCGCGTTACGTCCGGCTCTCGATGCCGCGGGCGCGGCAGGCGCCACCGAGACCGAGGCGATTGTCCTCACACACTATCATAAGCACCATATTTCAGCCGTCAAAAGGCTCATCGGGCGCGAAAAGGTGCGCCGCATATGGCTTCCCTATCCCACTGACAGCCATGAAGCGGAGATTATGGCACAGATATCCGACGCGGCGGAACGCGCCGGCGTCGGATGCTCGGTCTACACGCCCGGCGAACCGCTCACCTGCTTCGGAGACGTTACGATAACGGTAGCTCCGGCACGCATGCTCGCGCGCTCCGCCCAGCCGATAATATCGTTTGCGGTGAATGCCGGCGGGCGCGGCGGCTCGCTGCTTTACATAGGCGCATCGGCATGGGAGGCGGAGGACTTCACGCTCTCCGGCTCCCCCGACACGGTGATATTCGGCTCGCACGGACCCGCGATAAAGACCGGGCTGAAGCTACCGCTTCCCGCCGGCGTGCGCGAAGCGGTGTTCACATCGGTCGATGCGGCTTATGCCGCCGCCCGTATATTGCCGGACGGCAATGCAGACAAAAAGATAAAATTTACCTTATGCCCCGTCCTGTGGGAAAAGAACGGATGATATCGCCGTGGAGTTATGATCCTTTTGCCCAATGCCGTGAGGCTTGCGCACGTAAAATGCACGAATGTCACAAAAAATGCCGAAATGTGTTGACAGCGTGATTTTTATCTGATATAATATGCGTGTGATCGGTCCTCACAGCCGGTCAGCTGTTTTGCTTATATATCCTCTGAAATAAGGTCAGAAAGTCTCTACCGGATAACCGTAAATCATCCGACTATAAGAAAAACGCATATAAACCGCAACGGCATGTACGTTCGCGCCGCATTTTTGCGGGTAAGTGTTTTTTCTTGCGGATATTTCTCCCCGGCAGATCGGATATATGAGCGGCAGAGCCGCTCTTTTTTCGTTTTGCGGCATATTCTCTCCGGTTTCAATGCGCCGCGCGGCGCGTTGCAAATAAATCATTTAATTTATTTTTGGAGGAATCAACATGATTCGCAAGTCTTTATCGGTACTGCTCGCTCTCGTTATGCTTCTCTGTGCCGGCTCCGCTCTCGCGTCCTGCCAGGACAAAAACTCCGACTTCAAGGTCGGCTTCATCTTCCTGCATGATGAAAACTCGACCTACGACCTCAACTTCATCAATGCTGCCAACGAGACCTGTGAGGCTCTCGGCTTCAAAAAGACTCAGTTCATCTTCAAGACCAACATCCCCGAGGACCAGAAGTGCCTTGAAGCAGCCGTTGACCTTGTTGAGCAGGGCTGCTCGATCATCTTTGCCGACAGCTTCGGACATGAGGACTACATGATCGAAGCCGCCAAGAAATACCCGAACGTTCAGTTCTGCCATGCCACCGGTACCCGCGCACATACCGAAGGACTTGACAACTATCACAATGCATTTGCCTCCATTTACGAGGGTCGTTACCTCGCCGGCATCGCCGCAGGCATGAAGCTCAACGAAATGATCAACGCCGGCAAGTTCACTGCCGAAGAAGCGAAGATCGGTTACGTCGGCGCTTTCACCTATGCCGAAGTTATGTCCGGATACACCTCCTTCTTCCTTGGTGCCCGCTCCGTTTGCCCCACCGCTACCATGGAAGTAACTTTCACCGGTTCCTGGTACAATGAGGCTGCCGAAAAGGAAGCAGCCAACAAGCTCATCTCCTCCGGCTGCAAGCTCATCAGTCAGCACGCCGACTCCATGGGGGCTCCTACCGCCTGCGAATCCGCCGGTGTTCCCAACGTTTCCTACAACGGCTCCACCGTTTCCGCCTGCCCCAACACCTTCATCGTTTCCTCCAGAATCAACTGGGCTCCCTACTTCCAGTACGCCATAAAGGCTGTTCTTGACAGCAAGAAGATCGACACCGACTGGACCGGCTCACTTTCCACCGAGTCCGTTCTCCTTACCGCTGTCAACGACAAGGCTGCCGCCGCCGGCACACAGGCTGCCATCGACGATGCTATCGCCAAGCTCAAGAACGGTTCCCTCAAGGTCTTCGATACCGCTAAATTCACCGTTGGCGGCAAGACTCTCACCAGCTATATGGCTGACGTCAACACCGATGCCAACTACGAAAAGGATACCGAGGTCGTTATCAACGGTATTTTTGAGGAATCCAAGTTCCGTTCCGCTCCCTACTTTGATGTAGAGATCGACGGCATCACCCTGCTTGACAGAAACTACGGCGGCTGATAAATATCGCCTTATATCATCGGGACTGTCAGAGATCGGTCGGGGTTTTCCCCGCCCGATCCCCGGCGGTCCCTTGAATTGATTTTTCCGGAGACTGCTCCGGAGTAAAAAACATCCAAATGCACATTCC
>CAUABN010000134.1:0-4748 GCA_958427275.1 uncultured Anaerotruncus sp. | reverse complement strand
ATGCTTTATGTTTTGCAACGAAAAATGTTTGACGAAACACATATCCGTCGTATGCTACAGCTTTCCGAATACGCCAATGAATACTGCAAATGCGATGACATACGCAATGAGATATGCAGGCTGATGCTTCAGATATGCAGCTTTTCGGACAGTGCCGAAATAAGAAAAAGAGCCGTTGGATATTACAAGAAATTACCGCAACTAAAGCACAGCCGCGAGGTGTATGCCGGGTTTGTAATGAGACCCGCCGAATACTCCGCTCAGCTCAGAAAAAACATAACATACACGATCGATCTTGCCGAGTGTGCCATACGCAGACTGATCACCGGAGATATGACTGACGAAGAAAAACTGTTTTATTTTAAAAAAGCCGCCGCACTGTTTGAAACAATAAACGACGACCGGTATGCAGGCTTTTACGACCTTCCGCTTATTTGCGACTACTGCGAAATAGCCCGGTTGCTTTTATCGCTCGGAAATCGTGATGAAGCGGATAAGTATGTTAAAAAAATCATTTTCATAATACAACGGCAAATTGACCCAGAAGAAACGGTTTCGCCGCTCATCGGCAATCCAATTCCGGAAGGACACACGCACCCGCTCACAAAATGTAAAATGCTTTTGAAAAACATGCTCTCATCACCGACGTTCGCCGAATATCGGGAAAAACTGCAACACATTGCAGCCGAGATAGACTCGAAGTGAGCCGTCGGCAATGATTTTTTGCCATCGGGAAAACCGAAAAATATAAAGGCATGGGCAAAAAACTACCAAATACAATATCAATAAAAGCAAAAATGCCGGTCGAAATCCCGGCATTTTTGCTGCAGTACTCGGGACTATCCTAAGCTTTGTGCTGTTTTCAGTACGAGACCACGAGCTGCATTTTGAATTTTTCCTCGCCGTAAACCGCGTGAGGAATGTCCTTGGGCATGATGAGCGTCTCGCCGGCGTTAAGAATGAACACCTCACCGCCGACTGTGAAGCGTCCGGTACCGTCAAGCACCGTGACCATCGCGTCGCCCGCCGCTGCGTGCGTGGATATCTCCTCGCCCTTGTCAAACGAAAAGAGCGTCATGCTGACTTTGTCGTTCTGCACGAGCGTCTTGCTCACGACCTGCCCTGCCTGGTATTCGATCTGATCAGCCAGTGTGATCTTTTCTTTCTTTGCGATATTCTTGTACATTTTAACGTCTCCGTTTTTTGTTTATTTGCGGCAACGACCGACCGTCAACGCTTTCTCAAGCG
This sequence comes from uncultured Anaerotruncus sp., assembly GCA_958427275.1. GTDB lineage: Bacteria > Bacillota > Clostridia > Oscillospirales > CAG-272 > CAG-390. The sequence goes on along the minus strand of CAUABN010000134.1, from coordinate 3,500 downwards.
ACCGAGCACACGCCCCGCACAGGATATCTCGGTAAAGTCCTTGAGCAGGATCCTGCCGTACTCGGGGTTGAGAGAAATGAGACAATCGCCGCCGAATATTTTGAAATAGCCGTTACCGTCAAGGATATACACGCACGGCTCGCCGACCTCAACGGCATCGCAGCTTTCGACCAGAAGAACATCGCCGTTGTGATATTTCGGCTCCATGCTGTTTCCGCTTATGCGAAGCGCAAAATCCGCACCGTCGGTCTTTTTATCGCGCGGGATGGTTATGCTCTCCGCGCTCTCGCCGTCAAGATATTCGCCGATACCTGCCGACACGGGAAGGTCATAAAGCGGTATCTCGCGTTTTCCGCCCAGCGCTCCGGTCGCCTCGCCATAGCGGCGGCGTACCGTTCCGCGGTTACGGATAATACCTGCATCCGCCGCAACACCGCCGTAAACGGAACGGCTTATGCGCTCATTCTCCTTACCGAGCACAAGCACAACCAGCTCTTTGCCGTACTGGTCGAGGCGGCGGTAATCCTCAATGAATTTTATTTCTCCCGGCGTAAGCGTATAATTGTTCGTGTTCTCGGGCTGACCGCTGATAATATAATCAAGCGAACAGTCAAGCGCGTTGCACACTGATATTATATTGGAAAGCTTCACCGAATCCGATATACCCGCAAGAAATTTGCTGAGCGTACCGAGCGGTATTCCGGTCATCCGTGAAAGCTGTTCGTTGGTGATCTTTTTTTCGGATTTGAGCTTTTTTATCCGTTCAAGATAGTTTTCTTCCATAATTGAAATCAAACCTCCGCGTTATTTATCCTTTTACGGTCTTATTATAGCACACAAATTCCGTTTTGTAAATACCTTTTCAAAATATTTTTCCGTTTTTGATATTTCCCTATTGACAAACAAGCGCGGACATGCTATAATACACTCAGAAAAATTCCATTTCAAGAACTACGGAGTACAGCCATGAACAAGTGCTTTAACGACTTTCCCCGGTACAAAAACCGCAGATACATCACATCATACCCGTGCCGCACGCGCTCTCGCGGTGCCGTGCGACCGCTTATCGAACGCGCTCTTGACATCTGCGAAAATATCGTCGAAGTATTTGAGCGCCCAACCGTCAAACTTATCCTTAAAATATTTTCCCTCACCGCGCTCTTCATCGGCTTTTTCTTTCTTGTTGCCGCGATAGAAGCCGGAAGCGTTTCGTTCTTCCGCGCGCTTTTCTCATCGGTCGGTCTCGTCGCAGGCTTCGCTGTGGCGATGCGCCTCTGACGGCGCCCATCGGATTCAGACGCTCTTTTTCATAAGCTTTATAACAGCGTCCGCAAGTATCCGCGCGGACTTTGCTCCGCGTGAAGATTTTTCGGCTGAATCGAAGGTCACATGCAGCGACATGACCGGCAGATCCTGGTTATAGACGCCGCGCGTTACGGTCACGTTTCCACTGTATGTATCAAGTCCGCGATTGATAAGCGCGGCAAGCGCTGTATTCATCCGCCACATCTCATCGGCGCCTCCGCCGACCGTTATGCCCGGCACCGTGCCGGTATGAAGATCGACGATAAGTCCTATGTCCGGCTCGGAGGCAAGCATTTTCTCTATTTCCGCACGTGCGCGTAAATACGCGCCGAGTCGTCCCGATATTTCCGGGATTCCGTCGCACGTCAGCACGTCGATCCCCACGGCTCCGACAGCCTGACAGAATGCCTGGACAGCATCGGCGACCGTGCCTGTGTCGGCAAAGCCTTCGCACGGATGCGCCGACAATACGAGAACCTTTTTTCCGTGAAGCTCCGCTATGATCGTTGCTTCGAGTTCATCAGCCAGCAGGTCAAGATCGATGTCATGCTCCGTATCGTTTATAAGCTGTGCGCCGCCGTCGCCGGTCAGCTCAGCAGGTCGTGTGTTCCCGGTGACAGAAGGTGATGTCTCGTCGTGCCCGGTGTCGGCGGCTGTTTCACTTCCGCTCCCCTCCGGCTCGACGCCGCCCGTTTCTTCCGCGCGGACGGTGATATCCGTCACGACCTGTCCCGCGTCCGTCGCAGATGTGTCTTCCTTGGTGTTGCTCTGCTTTCCGAATATCATATTCCCGGCAAAACCGCCCATTGCTTCGCGCGGGCTGTCGCCGAGCGACGCCGCAACGCCGCAGAACAATGCTGTAAACGATGCCGTGAGGAACAGCACCGTGAATATCAGATAAAGAAGCGATCCGGCGCCGGAGCGACTTTCGCTCATATGCTCGTATTTCACAGGAAGGATCGTTTTTTTGACGCGTGTTCTTTTTTTGACACGCCTATCGCCAAAGACATCCACCTTTTCCTTCCGAATAAAATTTTCATCTTCCGCAAAGCCGTTTTCTCCGCAATTCTTATCATATCCGTTGTCTTTCATTTCCGCACCTCCGTTTTTTCAAATAATATGAGCGACCGGTGCGTTTTATGAGCCTGTCTCGCCTATACCGAAAACCGCGTTTATCGCATTTGCTATGATCTCAGCCGACCGTCCGGTTATCACATCCGCTTCGCGCGGGCTGACGAAAAAGCTCCTTCCGTTTTCAAGCACCCGGCGCAGTGCCTCCGGCATGCCATCATCGGTGAATATATCTGTCATTCCGGATTTTTCGAGCGCCTCGCATACGAGCGTGGAGGAATCCACGACTGTCGGGACGCCTATGGATATAACGGGAATACCGAGCGCGGAGTGTGTCAGGGCGTGCCGCTCATTGCCGACTCCCGAGCCGGGCGTTATGCCCGAGTCCGTAAGCTGAATTGTCTTTCCGAGCCTTTCGCAGGAACGCGCAGCTAGCGCGTCTATCGCTATGAGAAGGTCCGGCTTTGCCGCGCGTATCGCGCCGCGCAATATATCCGAGCTTTCCATTCCGGTGCGACCGAGCACGCCGGGAGCCACCACGGATACGGCAGAACATCCGAGCGCACGGTAAATTCCCGGCTCAAGCTCGCGCAGGTGACGAGTAGCCGACACCCTTCCCGCCGTGACGGGTCCTACTGCGTCGGCGGTCATCTCGGAATTGCCCAGTCCCGCCACCAGGACGCCGAATCGGGCATCTATGTCGCATCCGCACACGCTCTCTGCCATTTTGCGAAGCTCATTTCCTATTATGTCCGAAAGCGCCGCGGCGGAGGCATCGTCAATTTCCGCAAAGCCGCGCAGCGGCGCTACGGTGACATAATTACCGCGCCGCCTTCCAAGCCGCTCCGCCGCTGTCCGCGTTACGACGTTCATATGCACCACCGTCACCTGCACACAGCCGGCTGTCGTGCGCTCCTCGCGGTATTCGACTCCGCCGCGTCCGTCCCACGACTCGCAGGCAAGGTCTGTCCTCGCGAATCCGGCGCTCATCTTCTTTGCCCGTTTTTTTACATCGGACCCCATTTTTTATCCTCCGGCACTTTCATTTTCTCCTCAAAAAAAGCATTTCGGATCATTAGTATATGTTTTTTTCGGAAAAACTATTGCTTTTCTCGCGTTTTTAA
>CAUABN010000133.1:0-4756 GCA_958427275.1 uncultured Anaerotruncus sp. | reverse complement strand
AAAGCTGCGGCGGCGCACTACCGGATGCCGCTTTACCGGTATCTCGGCGGCGTGTGCGCCACGCGTCTGCCCGTACCGATGCTCAATATACTCAACGGCGGCGCGCACGCCTCGAACAATATCGAAATCCAGGAATTCATGATCGTTCCCATCGGATTTTCTGACTTCGGCGAGGCGCTTCGCTGTGCCGCCGAGATATATCACACGCTCGGCAGTCTCCTGCACAGCCGCGGGCTTTCCACCGCGGTAGGCGACGAGGGCGGCTTTGCCCCGGACATGCCGTCCGACGATGCGGCGCTTGAGATCGTCAGCGAAGCGATAATCAAAGCAGGCTATGACACAGAGCATGTGAAGATCGCTCTCGATGCCGCCTCCGGCGAGTGGTTTGACGCCAAGGATTCGGTCTACCGTATGCCGAAGCGCGGACTGACATATGACCGCTCGGAACTTTGCGGCTATTGGGAAACGCTTGTAAAGCGCTTTCCCGTCTGCTCTCTTGAGGACGGGCTTGACCAACGCGACTTTGAGGGTTGGGCGACGCTGACGCAGCTGATAGGTCACCGTGTTATGCTCGTCGGGGACGATCTTTTCGTCACCAACACCGCGCGTCTTGCGGAGGGCATAAAAAAAGGCGCGGCGAACGCCGTGCTTGTCAAACCGAACCAGATAGGCACCCTCAGCGAAACGTTAGACCTGATAGCCAAGGCGGAGAATGCGGGATATTCCTATATCCTCTCGCACCGCTCGGGCGAGACCGAGGACACCGCCCTTGCCGACATTGCCGTGGGAACGCGCGCACCGTTTATCAAGACCGGCGCGCCCTGCCGCGGAGAGCGCGTATCAAAATACAACCGCCTCACCGCCATAGCGGCGGAGCTTGGCTCCGCCGCCGTATACGGCGTACAGTACGACTGACCTTACTGCTTTGCTATCAGTGCCACCTCGGCAGAAAGCGCGTCAACATCGTCCGGAGTATTGAAATATCCAAAGCTGACACGCACGCTTCCGCGCTCGGTGCTGCCGAGCGCGCGGTGACCCAGCGGCGCACAGTGAAACCCTCCGCGGACGCATATTCCGGCACGTCCCAGCGAATTTGCGACGCTGTCGGACGGAATATCCCCGACATTGAAGCCTATGACAGGTCCGCGCGCCTGCGGCGCGTATATTCTGACGCCGCGTATCGAGCCGAGTCTTGCTGCGGCACGATCGAACAAAAGCTCCTCGCGGCGTCCGATCTCGGCGATACCGACACGGCGCACAAAGTCTATCCCGGCGATGAGCCCCGCACAGGCGGGAACGTTAAGCGTTCCCGCCTCATATCTTTCCGGAGGATCCGGCGGCATTTCCGCATCAAAGGACATAGCGCCGGAGCCGCCCTCGATAAGAGGCGTCGGCATATATCTGCCGCCGAGTATCAGTGCGCCGCTCCCGCCCGGACCGTACAATCCCTTATGCCCCGGAAGCGCAAGCGCATCGATGCAGCACTTTTTCATATCTATCGGGAAGTGTCCCGCCCCCTGCGCCGCGTCAACTATAAACAGTATCCCGCGCGCACGGCACAGCTCGCCTATTTCGGCAATCGGGAGTCTTACCGAGCATATATTTGACGCCGCGGTACATATAACGGCGCGTGTGCGACGGTTTATAAGGCGCGCAACCGCCCCGACCGTTTCATGCGGCTTGTTCCCGCCATGCGCCGCCCCGGATAGAAACACCGAATAGTCGATATAACCGTCGCGCCTTAGACGTTCTATCGGACGAAGCACGGAATTGTGTTCAAGGTCCGAGATTATCACGTGCATGCGCTGCCCGCGCGACGCCGATGCTACGGGCGGAACAAGCCCTTTGATAGCCAGATTAAGTCCATACGTGGCATTGGGCATCATAATGACCTTATCAGCCCCCGGCGCCCCGAAAAGCTCTGCCAGCGCCTCTCTGCACTCGTAAACGCGTTCCGCCGCCGCCATTGCCGCCGGGTGAGCGCCGCGTCCCGGATTACCGCCGCACTCAAGCATACAGCGGCTCACCTCATCCGCGACCGCACGGGGCTTGGGAAAGGTCGTTGCGGCATTGTCAAGATAGATCATCCCCTAATTATCTCCCTCGTTTTTATTCCGGCATTGCCGAACACTGCCATCACCCCGCGGAGCTGTATATCGAAAAAAGCAACGCCCCACGAACAGCCGCGCCGCGTCCGCGAGGAATCCACCTTTACCGTCTCCGCCGGTATTGCCGCCGCCGCAAGCGCCCGCCGCGCTCTCTCGGCTGCGGTGAGAGTCGGAAAAACCGCTATGCTACGCACATCAGTGACCGTCCTTTCTTTTTTCTTTTTTCTTTCTCAATGTCAATATATGCCCGCGCCTGTCGTATAGTGACGCGGGAGATAAAAAAGCATAAAAAAAGAAAAGGCGCAAGCACGACTTGCGTTCCTTTTCCTTTGGTTCTGCCGGGCATCGACAGATATATAGCATAGCTTATGCCATTGCGTTGAGGGCCTTTGTGAACTGGCTCTTCTTGTGCGCGGCAGCGTTCTTGTGGATGATACCGTGCGCGGCAGCCTGATCGACCTTCTTAACGGCAAGCAGATATGCGCTCTTCGCGGCTTCCTTGTCGCCGGACTCAACGGCAGCATAATACTTCTTTATTATAGTGCGAAGCTGATTGTGTGCCATCTTGTTGCGAAGCGTTTTAGCCTTAATGACTTTGATGCGCTTTTTCGCTGATTTGATGTTCGCCAAAATATTCACCTCCCTGTTGATAATGAAGCAACGGAACACGCCTGAGAGCTTACGCACACCGAATCTTCATACCCATATATGATACCACATTTCCGTTCGGAATGCAATAGTTTTTTGCAATTTTTTTCGCATATTGCGAAAAAAACTTCAAGCTTCGCGCCTTTGCGCGCGGTAGTCTTCAAGCCCCGCACGTCCCTCGGGAGTTACGGGCTTCAGCCATTTATCGGTCAGAAAATACCTGATGCAGAAAAACGCCTTCAGCCAGTCCTCGGCTATGTACATAGTTGCAAATACCGCCGGGAAAGGCAGTCTGAGAACGAACGCCGCAATTATCGTTGCGGGCAGCGAGACGCACCACAGGAACAAGAGATCGTATTTCATTCCTATGCGTGTTTCCCCACCCGGACGGAAGATACCGCAAATCACGATGTACGGTATGTTTCTTATCGCCATCTCTGCGGCGTATATCGAAAGTATCCACACCGCCGTACCGAGCGTCTCGGCGGTTATCTTGCCGTCGAGGTCGAACACACCCACTATCTGACGGCGGAATACGATTATCACCGCGCCGAGCACTGCGGAAAAAGCAGGCACGAGCACCGCAAAGCGGCGCGAATCGCGCACGGCGGAAGCTATCTCTCCCGCGCCGACCGACTTGCCCACGATAACGCTTGACGCACTGCCCAGCCCCACAAAAAAGACGAATGCAATGCTTTCGAACGTGCGCATTATCGTTACCGCGGCGTAGTTACCGGAGCCGAGATTGGCGAATATTATATTGAACACGAGCGTGCCGGCGCCCCAGAGAGTCTCATTTGCCACAACAGGCACGGCGCGGCGCAGAAATTCGGCGAAAAAGTTCTTATCAAAGCCGAATATTTCACGCCACGGAGCTATCAGCATATTCTTCTCGATAAGCGATACCGTAAACGTTATCACGGGCGACAGCCATGCCGAAACAACGGTCGCGATGGCGGCGCCCCGCGCACCCATGGCGGGTATGGCTCCGAAGCCGAAAATAAACGCATAGTCAAGTCCTGCGTTCAGCAATGTTGTGACAAGCGTTGTATAGAGTGGCAGTTTTACGCGTTCGGTAGCCCGAAGCACACCCATAAATACATAGTTGAGCGCTATTGCCGGGTATGAAAACGCCGCGATGGAAAGATACTGCGCGCCGACGTCGAGCACATCCGGCTCACGGTTGAATATCCACACCACCCCGCGCGGAAATACCACGCCCGCAAGCATAAACACTACCGATACGCCGACTGCGATCATGAGCGCGATACCGTAGACCTTGCGTATGGACTTTTTGTCCCCGGCGCCCCAATACTGCGACACGAACATAGTGAGCGCGGACGTCATTCCGAAAATTATCATTGATAGGAACCACCCGAACTGCCCCGCCATACCGACTGCGGCAAGCGGCGTGTCGCCGAGCTGTCCGACCATAAGCGTATCGACAAGTGAAAAGGAGCTTGAAAGCAGGTTCTGAAGCGCTATCGGAAGCGCAAGGCGCGCAATATCCCGCCAGAATGCCGCGTCATCGAAATACGTTTTAAGCTTTGTTGAATCGACCATAAAAACCCTTTCAGCAGGCAAAGGAGCCGTATCCGTTGACGCGACCCCTTTGTCCTGTCATATTATCTGACTACAATATTGATTATCTTGTTCGGCACGGTGATTTCCTTGACCACCGTCTTACCGGCAATGGCGGCGGCAATGCGCTCGTCCGCCTTTGCGGCGGCAAGAGCCTCATCGCGCGGGCAGTCAAGCGGCAGCTTTACGGTGGAACGCACCTTACCGTTGATCTGTACCGCAAGCTCTACCGTGGCATCGACTGTCTTAGCCTCGTCATATTCGGGCCATGAGGAGACCGCGAGCATCGTCTTGCCGCCGAGCTTTTCATTGATCTCCTCGCAAAGGTGAGGAGCAACTGGAGAAAGCAACTTGATATAGGTCACAAGCTCGTCACGTGTGAGCGAGCCGTGAGCGGATATATCGTTGAGCAGTCCCAT
>CAUABN010000132.1:0-4800 GCA_958427275.1 uncultured Anaerotruncus sp. | reverse complement strand
AAAAAAAGCAAACCTGAAATTTTTCGCACTTCTGCTTGCGGTGCTCATGCTGCTGCCTTTTGTGACCGCCTGCAAGCCCGCCAATGACGGCACGGATACCACCACCGGCGAGGAAGTGACCACAGCGCCGCCTCCCGAGCCTGTAACACTTGATCTTGCCGAATATATCATAGTGCGCGAATCGGATTATACCGATGACTACAAAAGCTGCGTCAGGGCTTTGCGCACGGGCATAGAGGAGCGCACCGGCGTTAAGCTGGACATGACGGAGGACTATGTTTACCCCGGTAAAGAGATAACCCCCACCGCCAAAGAGATAATAATCGGCAACACCAACCGTCCCGAAACGGCAAAATACCGCAAGGGACTGCGTGAAAAGGATTTTGTCGTTACCTTTGAGAACGACCGTGTGGTCATTCTCGGCGGCAACGCACAATCAACGATGAAGGCGGTCGAGTACTTCCTTGATACCTTCGTTGACAGCGAAAGCAAGAACGTGACTGTGTACACTCACAGAGTGGATGTCGTGCGTCACGATTACGCGGTGGGCAGCGTGTCCATAAACGGTGTGATGCTTGAAGAATACCGTGTCGTGTACGCAAAGGATAATCTCCTTGCAAAATATGCGGCGGAGAACTTCGCCTCAGCTCTGCTTGACGGCTGCGGAGTGCGTCTTGATGTCGAGCCGGATACCTCCGAGGAGACCAAGTACGAAATCCTTATCGGCACTACCAACCGGAAGGAAAGCCTGACGTTTGCTTCGACCGCTCTCGGCAGCAACGAATATGTCATGAGGGCATCGGGCAGCAAAATCGTTCTGCTCGGCGACGGTTATATGGTCGGCGGAGGCGCCAGCGTGCTCCTCAACGAGTTTATACTTGACGTCGGCGTGCGCGGATCGAATGTCAGCGTAACTCTGCTTGAAGATATGTCTCCCGCGTCGTTCGTCTTCAAGGAGGCGAAAAACGCCATAATCATGATAGGCGACGGCATGGGACGCAACCATATCGAGGCTGCAAAAAAAGAGGGCATGAATGTCTTCTTTGCCGACACGCTTCCTAATGTCAGCACATGCATGACATACTCTTACTCGGTAAATCCGCTCGGAAAAGCGGAATTCACCGACAGTGCAGCCTCGGCGACCGCGCTTTCATCCGGATATAAGACGATAAACGGATATGTCGGAATGGATCATCTCAAGAAGGCGCGCAAGAATGTGCGCGAGCTTGCCTGCGAAAAGGGCGCAAGGACGGCAGTACTTACGACCGACGTTATAACCGGAGCGACTCCGGCGGGCTTTACCGCTCACTGCGACAGCCGTAAGAGCACAGAGCTTATCCAGTCTCAGATAGATGAGCTTATAAGGACCGGAAAGATCGATTTCTGCGAGGGCAGCGTGGGGAATTCGCTCACCGCAAAAGCAAAAGAGGCACTTTCGCTCATCTCTGCGGACGGCTCGTCCTTCTTTATGATGCTTGAAGAAGCATACATAGACAAAAACTCGCACAAAAATAAGTATCCCGAAATGATATCCGCGGTAAAGAGATACAATGACGCGATAGCGTATGTCATTGAATTTGTTATCATGCACCCGGATACCGCGCTCATCATAACCGCCGACCATGAGACCGGCGGCGTATTCAAGCTTTCAAACGGAAGCTATACCTTCACAAGGACCACGCACTCCAACGCCAATGTTCCGATATTCACGCTCGGATACGGCACCGAGGAACTGACAAACGGTGTGTGCAACAATGTGAACATTGCAAAATTCGTTGCAAGGATATTCGGCGAGACCAGCTTCGGCGATTGATCCGCAACGCTTCCGCAGTGCATGAGGCAGCCGAAAAAAATTTCGGTCATTCGCTATACAACAGCAGAAAAAAGTTGTCATATTGTATGAGGGATATTTATCACATATAATACGGAGGATCGATAATGAAAAGATTTTTCGCGTTTTCACAGGCTCTTGTTATCGTGCTTTCATGCCTTGTTTCATGCACTGTGGCTCCGGCGGGAGGCGCCGATACTGCTTTGACAACAGTATCGGAGACTTCCCGGCGGCGAGACACCGCGATGTATATTAAACCGCCGCAGAAGGATCACACTCCCGAGGAGGAGCAGACTATTGATTACTATTACAGCGAGCTGATCCGTCTTTACCCGAGGCTTGCGGCGATCCTGCGCGAAATGCTCAGAGCAAGCGTAGACATGGGTGAATATCCGCGGGTGGAGTTTGTGTTTTATTTCGGCGGTCTCCGGACGGAATGTGTGTTTATATTTGAGAGCGGACCGGCAATCCCCGAAGGACGCTGGAGGATAAGCGAGAATAAATTCAGCCAATACTATGACCGCGGACTGACCGAAGAGCAGATGAGGTGGATACGCTCGGAACTTATACAAAGTATCGGTGAGTTCGTTGAAGAGAAAAAGCTGGACGGCAGCGATCTTTCTGAGAATGAGTGCGCTTTATACTGGCAGATGACGAAGGACGAACAGATATTTTTATCCGCCGAGTATATTGCAGGCAAGACCCCGCAGACGACTATAAAGCTCGGCTGCGGCGATCACGCCCATGTTTTTGCAAGGGCGCTCGTCGATCTTTCATCGGATGACGTAACGTTTACCGCATACCCTGCAAGCGGAGGCTGACAAACGGAAGAACGACCCTTGACGGCGGCGCCGAATTACTTTGCTCGAGTTCTTCGGCGCCGCCGTCAGTATTATCGTTCGCGGAGGGGAGGCTTATTCCGTCCCGGACTGATTGGCGGTCTGTCTGCGCTTCCGCGTAAGCATACGGTAGTGCACGAGCGTGGGGATCACCGCGAGTCGCCGCGGCTCGCGTACACAGCGCCAGAGCCATTCGAGGTGCAGACGGATGAATATCTGCGGCGCGCGCCGCACATCGCCGGACCATACGTCGATCGAACCGCCGAGCGCGGCGGCAACGCGGACTCCGCATTGCTCTAAAAAATCGCGGTGTTCGTATATCCACAGCTCCTGTCGCGGAGAACCGAGACAGACAAAAACTATACCCGGTCTTGCCTCGGCAATGGCGCGTTCGGCGCACGCATTGCCAGACATACCGTCGTAGCCGTCGCACGTGCCGCATACATTGAGCCCTGGAATAGCCGGCGCAAGTTCTTTGGCGGCTTTTTCGGCGCGTCCCGGCTTGCCGCCGAGCAGAAATACGCGGTCTCCGCGCTCTGCTGCGCAGCAAAGCAGGGAATGACCGAAATCTATTCCCGCCACACGTTCGGGGAGGAATACGCCCCGCCTTTTTGCGGCTGCCGTTACACCGTGCCCGTCCGCAAGCGAAAGCGAGGCGGATCGCACCGCATGCATGAGCCGCGCGTCGCAAAGACAGCGAATGGAAATGACCGGATTGGGCGTCACGACAGTCATCAGGCGACCGCTGTCGAGCGCGCTCACGGCAAGCCCGACTGCCTCATCCAATGTTACCGCATCAAATCCGATGCCGAGGATATCTGCGCGCTCACAGCCTCCCATGGCTTGAGAGAAGGACGGAAGCGGTATCAGCGGTACATTTTTCTTGTGGCACACCGTCACGGCTCCCTGACTGTCCTCGCCGACCGTAAAGCTGTCGCACACCGCGCCCGCAGGCACTCCGCGGCATTCGGCAAGAGTGCCTCCCGAATACTTTGACGATGCCTCAAACGACGTCCATGCCGCAGCAAAGCTCTGCGGCGTGCCGCCGGTATCGAACCCGCGCGGCGTGAGCCAGCGCCCGGCAAGGCGGCGCTCCGTTGCCGCATCGCGCCTTCCCGCAAATTCAAGATCTATCCCCACATCACCGCCGAATGAAAGCGCACATACGGCAGCGCCGGCGGCGTGCGATATCGAAAATGATATCCGGGAACAGTGTTTGAAGTACGGCTTGCCGTTCGCGGTGCGCGCAACGCGCGTCCGCCGCCCGGACCTCACTCCCGCATATGCCAGCATGTCCGCAAGCAGGGAAGCGCCGATAAGCGATCCATCGGAGCGCAGTGAGTCGGTATATTTCTCACCGAACGCGGCTGTCAGCGCTTCCGGTGAGGCGTTGCACGAGTCGGCAAAGCCGAGATATATTCTTTTCATGGGACCGCCTCCTTTTACGCCGCGCGTCCTTCCGCGGGTGCGCGTTTTATATTTTTATATCTATATTATACTCATTATAAGCTCCCGCGTCAATCCTGCGGTGAAAAATAACTTTTCGGGCATTTATTCCTTGTCAAAAAAACAAAAAACGCCCGAAAACACGCGCGCAATGTTCGTCATATGTAACGAAAATGATAATTTTTCAACAAACCACTTGTATAATTGCCCGGTATGAGTTAAAATATATAGTGGCAATAAATGGTCCGCTGAAATATCAGCCAAACCAACAAAAAACGGAGGATTTTAAATCATGTCAGTAAAAGTTGCTATTAATGGTTTCGGCCGTATCGGTCGTCTTGCTTTCCGTCAGATGTTTGAAGCTGAGGGTTATGAAGTTGTTGCTATCAACGACCTCACCAGCCCCAAGATGCTTGCTCACCTTCTGAAGTACGATACCGCCCAGGGTTCCTTCCTCGGCCGCATCGGTGAAGGCAAACACACCGTTGAAGCTACCGATGATTCCATCATCGTTGATGGTAAGGAGATCAAGATCTACGCTGAGAAGGACGCCAACAACTGCCCTTGGGGCAAGCTTGATGTTGATGTTGTTCTTGAGTGCACAGGCTTCTATACCTCCAAGGAGAAGTCCATGGCTCATATCAACGCCGGCGCAAAGAAGGTCGTTATCTCCGCTCCCGCAGG
>CAUABN010000131.1:0-4837 GCA_958427275.1 uncultured Anaerotruncus sp. | reverse complement strand
CTTGTAGCCGCGCACGTTCGCATCGCGGGTGGAGGCAAAAAGCTCGCGTATATCATTGAAAAGCCCGGTATATGTCGCCGGATTGGAGCGCGGCGTGCGTCCTATCGGACTCTGGTCGATGTCTATCACCTTGTCGAGAAATTCAATGCCTTCAATACTGTCGCAGTTTCCGGGGCGGCGGCGCGCGCCGTTGAGCGCTGAACTCAGCACCGGATTAATGATACCGTTCACGAGAGAGGATTTTCCCGAGCCGGACACGCCGGTAACGCAGACGAAGCAGCCGAGCGGGATGCTTACATCGATATTTTTGAGATTGTGCTCGCGCGCGCCGTGCACGGTGAGAAAATGTCCGTTTCCGGGACGGCGCTCCTCGGGCACCGGGATCACCCGTCTGCCGGAAAGGTATGCGCCGGTAAGCGAATCGGGGTTTGCCGCTACCTCTTCGGGAGTGCCCGCGGCGACCACATTGCCGCCGTGGATGCCTGCGCCGGGACCAATATCTACGATATAATCCGACCGGCGCATCATATCCTCGTCATGCTCAACGACTATCACCGTATTGCCGAGGTCGCGCAGCTGCTTGAGCGTGGCTATCAGCAGGTCGTTGTCGCGCTGGTGCAGTCCTATGCTCGGCTCGTCAAGCACGTAAAGCACGCCGACAAGGGACGAGCCTATCTGCGTTGCAAGCCGTATGCGCTGTGCCTCGCCGCCGGAGAGGCTCCCCGCGCGGCGTGAAAGCGTAAGATACCCAAGCCCTACGCTTTGCAGGAATGTGAGGCGCGAGCGTATCTCCTTCAGCACCTCTTTTACTATTTTCATTTCCGTTTCGGTAAGCTCCAGCGCAGCGCCCGAAATATACTCAAGCGCGCGGTCTACCGAAAGATCGCAGAATTCGTCGATAGCAAGCCCGCCTACGGTAACTGCGAGCGACATTGGATTGAGTCTGCGCCCGTGGCAGGTCGCGCAGGGGATCTCCTCAATGAACTGCTCGTAATATTCGGCGCTCATGCCGTATTCCATGCGCTGTTCGATCATGGGAATGATACCGTCAAAGGTCGCCGACTTGCGGTGCCCCTCGTGACCGAAATAGCGCGTTACATCGTATTTTTCGGCTCCGGAGCCGTAAAGCAGGATGTTTAGCTGGTCATCTGTCAGCTTTTCGATAGGGGTGTCGAGCGTAAAGCCGTATCTTTCCGCCACGGCGGCAAAAAGAGGACCGTTCCAGCTCTCCTCCTCAAGCGTTTTGAAGCCGTTTACCGCTATCGCGCCGCCGGAAAGGGACAGCGAGCGGTCCGGAATAACGCGGTCCACAGATACGCGGCGCGTTACGCCAAGTCCGGCGCAGTCGGGGCAGGCGCCGGCGGGGTTGTTGAAGGAGAACATGCGTGGCTCAAGCTCGCCGAAGGATATTCCGTGCTCCTCGCAGGCATAGGTCTGTGAAAATTCAAGTTCGCGCGGCTTTTCGCCGTCCTCGCGCGGGACGGTGACTATCAGCAGTCTTTTTTCGGCAAGAGCAAGCGCGGTCTCTACCGAGTCGGAAAGACGCGAACGTATGTCGCCGCGCATCACAAGGCGGTCCACTACCACCTCAATGCTGTGGCGCAGGTTCTTGTCAAGCGATATCTCCTCGTCAAGATCGTACATGCTGCCGTCCACGCGCACGCGTGTGTAGCCGGATTTGCGCGCATCGGCAAGAACCTTTTCGTGCATTCCCTTTTTGGCGCGCACGACCGGCGCGAGCACGAGAAAGCGCTCGCCCTCGGGCAGAGTCATTATTTTGTCTATTATCTGATCGACCGTCTGCCGTGATATGACCTTGCCGCATACGGGGCAGTGTGTCACGCCGACGCGGGCGTAAAGCAGACGCAGGTAGTCGTATATTTCGGTAACGGTGCCGACCGTGGAGCGCGGATTCTTTGAGGTGGTCTTCTGGTCTATCGAGATCGCGGGGGAAAGTCCCTCTATCGAATCGATGTCCGGCTTGTCGAGCTGACCGAGGAACTGCCTTGCATATGACGACAGCGATTCAACGAACCGCCTGTGTCCCTCGGCGTATATTGTGTCAAAGGCAAGTGATGATTTTCCGGAGCCGGAAAGCCCGGTAAATACCACCAGCTTGTCCCGCGGTATCGTGAGATCGATATTTTTGAGATTGTGGACGCGCGCGCCCTTTATTTTTATGAAATCCGGCATTTTGTGCCTTCCTTTCTCACCTGGTTTCTCTTATTTCGCGAATGCGGTCGCGCAGGAATGCGGCAAGCTCAAAGTCAAGGCTGCGGGCTGCTTCCTTCATCTGCTTCGTCATGCGTTCGATAGTTGCCTCGCGCTCGGACTTCGACATCTTCTTTGCCTCCGCGCGGCTGCGCTTGGCGCTGCTTGCGGCATCGGCGCCCGCATCGTGCGCCGCTATGTCGATAACGTCGCGTATGCCCTTTACGACGGTGTGCGGGGTTATGCCGTGCGCCTCGTTGTATGCCTGCTGGATACTGCGGCGGCGTCTTGTTTCAGATATCGCGCGTTCCATCGAGCCTGTCACCGTGTCGGCGTACATTATTACCTTGCCGTTTTCGTTTCGTGCCGCTCTGCCTATGGTCTGGATGAGCGAACGCTCGGCGCGCAGAAAGCCCTCCTTGTCCGCGTCAAGGATCACGACGAGAGATACCTCGGGCAGGTCAAGTCCTTCGCGCAGCAGGTTGATGCCGACCAGCACGTCAAACACGCCGAGGCGCAGATCGCGTATCAGCTCCATGCGTTCGATGGTCTCTACATTATAGTGTATATATCTGACCTTAACTCCGTTGTCGGAGAGATAGCCCGTAAGATCCTCCGCCATCTTTCGTGTGAGCGTGGTCACAAGCACGCGCTCGCCGCGCGCCGTGCGCGCGCGTATCTCGCCCAGCATATCGTCCACCTGACCCTCGATGGGTCTTACCTCAACATCGGGGTCAAGCAGACCTGTGGGTCTGATTATCTGTTCGGCAGTGGATTCTGAATGCTCAAGCTCATAGTCTCCGGGCGTGGCGCTCACAAACACGACCTGATTCAGCTTTGATTCGAATTCATCAAAGAAAAGCGGGCGGTTGTCGTAAGCCGAGGGCAGACGAAAGCCGTATTCGACAAGGTTCTTTTTTCTCGCCGAATCGCCGCCGCTCATGCCGCGCACCTGCGGCACGGTAACGTGCGATTCGTCTATGAACATAAGGTAATCCTTCGGAAAGTAGTCGAGCAGGGTGTACGGCGTGGAGCCCGGCTCGCGTCCTGAAAGCACGCGTGAGTAGTTTTCAACGCCGGAGCAGAAGCCGACCTCGCGCAGCATTTCAAGATCGTATTTTGTGCGTTCGGTTATGCGCTGTGCTTCAAGCAGTTTGCCCTCGGCGGTGAAGTATGCCGCGCGCTCCTTCATTTCGGCTTCTATCTCCGCAAGCGCCGCCTCGCGCTTGTCGTCCGAAACGGCATAATGCGTGGCAGGGTAGACCGCCGCGTATGAAAGACGGCGCACAAGCTCCCCCGTCACTGTATTTATTTCGCTCACGCGGTCTATCTCATCGCCGAAAAACTCAACGCGCAGCGCCTTGTCGCCGGAGGATGCGGGGATTATATCCACCGTGTCTCCGCGCACGCGGAAGCTGTCACGCACGAGATTCATATCGTTACGCGTATAGCTGACCGCAGTCAGCTTGGCAAGAAGACCCTCGCGGCTCATGGGCATGCCGGGGCGCAGCGCTATTACAAGACTGCGGTATTCGCCGGGGTCGCCGAGTGAATATATACATGATACGCTCGCGACTATTATCACATCCCTCCGCTCAAAAAGCGCTGATGTTGCGCTGTGGCGCAGGCGGTCGATCTCGTCGTTTATCAGTGCATCCTTTTCGATATACATATCCTTGCCGGGAATGTATGCCTCGGGCTGATAATAATCGTAATAGGAAACAAAATATTCAACGGCGCTGTCGGGAAAGAATTCGCGCATTTCCGAGCAAACCTGTGCCGCAAGCGTTTTGTTTGGCTCAAGTATAAGCGTCGGTCTGCCGGAGCGCGCTATGACGTTTGCCATGGTAAAGGTCTTGCCCGAACCGGTGACGCCAAGCAGGGTCTGCATTTTCCTGCCCGAGGCAATACCGGCGGTAAGGGAAGCAATAGCCTCCGGCTGATCTCCCGTAGGGGTGTATTCGCTTTTCAGGACAAAATCGCTCATTTTTGACTCCCGTTGAAATTGTAATTCCTCATTCGGAACTTAACGTCGTTAATTATAGCACACATGAGTATGTATGTCAAGTCTTTGTTTTCAAAATCGGAATTGCCGCGCACCTGTGCCGCCTGAAATAGATTGAAGTGGCGGTCGATGGTACTGCTGCCGGACCGACAGTTACGGGTCCGCCATTTTTGTAAGATAGCGGAGAACATCCGTGCACTGCGTCGTGAAAAGGGGCTGACGCAGGAACAGCTTGCCGAAGTGCTGGGCGTTACCACCGACGCCGTCTACAAGTTGGAGGCAGGACTCTCACAGCCGGAACCGGGCATGCTGGCGGGTACCGCCACAAAAAGGACCGTGCCGGTCTTGCGGAGGCTGACAAGGCACTGAAAAAGTATCCCAACAATTTTTCGGTCGTATACGGCAGCGCATCTCTTTATCTTGTCTTCGGTATGGAGACGAGGGATGCGCCGCTTCTCCGGCGCGCGATCGAATTGCTGGAGTCGGCGCGGCTTCTTCTGGCGCAGAATACCGATCCGCGTATCAGCGAAAGCACGCTCTGCTGAGAGATGGCTGAGGCGTGGTTGGAACTCGGAAACGATGAACGTGCGGTCGAGCTTAAACTGACATTTTTACCTCTCT
>CAUABN010000130.1:0-4844 GCA_958427275.1 uncultured Anaerotruncus sp. | reverse complement strand
GTACCCGTACGATATCGTGCTTGGGGCAGAACCGAGCGTTCCGGTCGTATATGCGTAGGTCTTCTTTGAGAGAATATTTCCTGCATCGTCATAGTCCCAGACATACGTTTTTCCCAGATCGCTGTTATCCTCGCGGACAAGCTGACCGAGAGCGTCATATTCATACCGGCACAAGATGGTTGTGCCTCGGCGTATCTCCGTTATATTGCCGTTTGAATCGTATGTGTAATTAAGAGTTTCGGTGCCGCCGTTCTGCGGGAATACGGTAGTTACAGAGGAAATGAGGTGTGACTCATATTCATCGTCTGCCGCGTCGGTATATGTCAGGTAGTCGTAGGTCTGAGTAACGGTATTGGGATAGTCTTCATCCTCAGTACCGATAGAATATTCGACTCCCGACAACCTCATGAGGTCGTCATGGGTATAACCGGCGGAGATCAGGTAATATCCGATCCGGCTGTCATAGCCGCTTACTGTGCCGTCGTTTACATCATATGACACGCTCGAGACAGCCGTAAGGGTATATACACTGCCGGAATAGTTGTAATCACGGATGTAGTGTTGCTCCTTGATACGGCTTTCGTCATCATAACTGTAATACAGCGCCGACTGGTCAAGCTCGCTATCGCTGTCGTTTACAAAATAGCTGCACAGCCTGCCCTGACTGTCGTAATTGAAGGTCGTGACCTGACCGCTCAGCTTATCGTCGATCTTGCAAAGATTGCCATTGGAATCATATGAGTACACATATGCGTCTGTATAAGAGGAGCTTCCGGTTGTATTATAACTTATTTTTTCAACTCTGTCAATGGAATCATAGTCATATTTTACATTCAGACCGTTTCCATAATGCAGATAGCTCAGTTTACCGTTCTTTGCATTATATTCATACGACGCAAGCGTGTTGTTTCCGGCTTTTATCTGTGAGCTGTTTCCGAAAGCATCATATGTAAAGGTGTAGGTAGTGGACTCTGTGGTGATCGTGCTCAGCCGGGATAACGTGTCATAGGCATACGACACATTTGCAGAATCCGTTGTTTCGGTGTATGAGGTTGAAGTCGTTTCGGCAGGGCACGCGTTTATCAGGCGTCCCACTGCGTCATAGGAGTAGGAAAGTCCGTTACCGTCGGGACCTATTGATGCTTTAAGCTGTCCGGTGCTTGAGTCGTAGAAATACCAGATAGGCTCTCCACAATCGTTTGTCGTAGAGGTCAGCGCACCGAATATGTGCGAGCCGGAAGTGGTATTATACGAATTTTCCTGCTTTGTTGAACCGTTGGCTTGCGAGTCTACTCTATATTCAATTATCTGACCATAAGTGTTGCGTGAGTAGACGGCGGTCGAACTCAGAACAGTTTTGGACGGGTCAGGGTACCCGCAAAATTCCTTGGTGACATCACCGAGGAATTTATAATAGTATTGTTTCCATACTACATTGTTCTGGTATTCGTATTCTGTCACACTGTGACGGTTGATGACTGTTTTTACGTTGTAACCGTCATACTTATACCATGTGTAGGACTGCCCCGAATGCACCACCTGCGGCATACCGTTTTCCTCGTAGTATGCGCACTCAGTTACAGAAGGATCGGACCCCACATAGCACACCGAAATATCGTCAAAATATGACGTTCCGGTCTGGCGGCTGTATTCGCAGCGCACCTTGATGCTTTCAACAAAGTATTTCCCTGCTCTGGTGGTAACTATCCCGCTTGCAAATTGCCATGCGGATGTATACTTATTGAACGGAATCAGTACATCGTCATATTGCGCGGCGCCGGATTCATCTATATATTTTATAATTACTCTGATGCCGAAGGTGCTGGCAGGATTGGCAAGCGCGGAGCTTGCCTTGGCGCGCCCCGAAACGCGGTACTGTTTTGATGTGACGGTATACGGCGAAGAAGTGAACGTGGATTTGTCCGCAGCGCTTGCTTCAAATATCGTCTGTTCCGCATATGTCTGCCAGCCCACGCCGCCACCGGTGATTCTGAGCGAATAACCGTCCGGTGCATCAGAACAATCGACAACAGAGAGCGAAGTTGACAGGTACGGAGTCCAATAGGTCGGAACATTCGAGCTGTTGTAAAGCTCAAAGCTGCCGTTCTGAACTCTGCTGAAAGTGCTGACGCCGGTTGATTTTGAAAGCGTCATGTGGCTGACGTCAACATATGAACTGCCGGAGACAATCAGCTTCATGGTATAAGTTCCCGCGGTTGTAATGTCAAAAGTCAGACTTGCCTCAGCGGTTTCTCCTGTCTGGTATTCCTGACGGAAGTGGAAGGTTTCAGTATCCGTCTGACCACCCGACAGAGTAGTCGCCTTAAGCTGTACTGTAACGCCCGAGCCGCTGAAACGCATTACATCTGCGGATAAAGTATATGTTCCGGGCAGGAGATATACACTTTGATACAGCGTTGCCGGCGAGTTGGCAGACGCGGTCATGCGCACAGTGTAGTCGCTGTCAAACGGGTTTTTATTAAAGGAATTTGTTGTCTGAGACGCTACCGAACCTGTCGTGCTCCATCCCGTGGGTTTACCGGACGTAACATTTTCAAAGTTTGCATTAATCAGATAGTTGGTTGCAATATCCGATACAACGGAGGAGATTTTAAGGCTGTTTTTGGCTTTTTCATTTTCGGATTCATATTCCCCAGTCGACATTCCGTATATGTTATTTACGGTGCTGTCGCTTGAATAACAGGTCACGCATCTGCCCTCGCTGTCAAATACATAACGGGTGATAATATTGTCTGCGGTCGTGGAAATATTATCGTCCTCACCCGAAGTCTCTACCTGGGTAAAGCCGGTTCCGTATGTAATGTTAAGCGACTGTCCTTCGATCCACGACGAACCGCTTTTGCCGAACTCCTTAACGGAGGTTACCCTTTCGCCTGAATCATAGGTGTATTCGAGCTTTCTGCCCTGCAGGTTATCAATTACAGAGGTCATGTGACCGACGGAATCATAATCGTAATTATATACCGCATCTGCTGTGATACCCGTGGCGCTGCCGTTTTTGTAGTAGGTCGACCAACTACCGACAGAGCTTCCCTCATAGTGCGCAACGACCACCTTGCGCAAATATCTGTAATCGTTCGAAGTAATGCTTGTATTATAGTCACTTGAATAATACAACAGCACAGCCTGCTGCGATGTGGGATTGAGTATGTATGCTATTACCGTACTGTTGTTACTACTGTAGTTGATCTCAAGTTGCGTAATAGCAGACCCATTTTTCGGAGTCATTTTTACATACTGAGGACGTCCGTACTGGTTGCAGTCGAAGGACAGCTTGTTACCGTTTACATCCTCGATCTGCGTAAGATACCCGCCTACATCCATTGCGGAAGTTGCAGTCGTCTGCTTGGCAAAAGTATACTTGTTGTACGCCGAATCAAGGATCTCATAATCCGACGTATTAACCGTCAGTTTAAGCTTCAATCCGTCTTCATCGTAATAAATATTGCTTTCATCGGATGCGGTACTACGGTAAAAGGCATGCTCTGTACCATCCGCGTCGGTATAGACGTAGAAGGTGTCAGACGCTCCGGATTCATTTATATATGAAAACGGAACGATGCATTGATTCATATTGGTTTTAAAGCCTCCCGCAGTAGTGGCGTTGAGGTATGGTACTGTACGCGACCACTTGGTATACAGCCATTTTGTAAGCATAGAGTTGTATATAAGCGTCGGGGTATATGGCATGAGGTTGTCGGTCGTGGTGAGCGTTCCTATGCTGAAAACAAGGTTTCCGTTTGCAAGGTTAATGCTTCCCGTCCCAGCACCACCTGCGCTCTGCGAAATAAACGACCAGTAGTTTTCAAGTCCGAGCTGATCTTTATAGGTGATTATCAGCCGGGGACGTTCATTGACCGCAGAACTGTCGGATGATGTGAAATTCGCGCTTTCTTCTGAGCTATTGTTTTCTATATCCTGAAGGCAAACGCCGTTGTTGCTGACACTTCCGTCATACCATGCGCGGACAAGATCAGTGATAGTCCATGAGAATCTGCCGTTATCGGATTCGGATTCTGTTATATTATTGTAGTCCAGCAGAGTTGAATCCACGGTTCCGGCGGACGATTCATCAACGTCATTCCAGACGAGACTGTCGTCCCATGAACCTGTGACTTTGTATACTCCCAGATATGAGCTGTTATAATATGTGCAGTAGAGTGACAACTTGGCATGTGTACTTCTTAATGCCTTTCATTTTCTTTTCCTTTCTTGTTGTGAAATTTGTCAATAAAGAAGAACTGGGCATGGAGAAATCAGAAATGCTAGCGATATAATAAATCTGTATCTCCACAGCATTTGAGATAGTGCAAGTTTTCCGCGTGATGGGTCACAGAGAAACGAATTGCCTCTCTGCGATGTAACTGCATGGCGGTTCGTCAGGAATCATTTTCATATATACTTCCTTTCCCAATCTCTGTTTATCTGGATACTTGAAACCACATTCATTATTTTTAATATATCACACAATTTTGCATTTGTCAATATACTATTTTTATTTTAGTATTTAGACAAGATTATTTTTCCGAAAAATTAAAAAGTAAAAAAAGACATGTTCCCCGCACTCTATTTGAATGATATTATTACATCAATTCATATAGAGTGTTGGGAACATATCAATTCAAAGTATGAAATCGAGAAACGGAAGTCCTCAACCTCGAAGTTATATACCTTAACAGGACTTTCAAGCAGCTCATGCTGGATCTGCTCTATTATTACATAATCACCGTTGAGAAGTTGCAGCTTGTCACCTGCACGAAGCTGTATAGCCGCAGTCCACCCTTTGACCGGAGAGTAGAACGGATGTTCATTCGTGCAGATAA
>CAUABN010000129.1:0-4864 GCA_958427275.1 uncultured Anaerotruncus sp. | reverse complement strand
ATAAAAATACTTTATAAAGATCCGCCCGGAGAGTGAGAGAAAACGCGCCCTCGCGCGTCTAATGGGTGAAAGCAAAAATAACCGATCTGAAAGGAGCGATCATGGATAACGGCGTCGGTAGCTACCGTCGTTTCCTTGATGGCGATGAAGAAGGCTTAGCAGAAATAATCAGAGATCATAAGGACGGGCTTATTCTGTTTATCAACGGCATAGTGCATAACATACACACGGCGGAGGAGCTGACCGAAGAGGTGTTTGTAAAGCTGGTGGTCAAAAGACCGCGCTTCTTCGGCAAAAGCAGCTTCAAAACCTGGCTGTATGCGATAGCACGCAATGTAGCATACGATCATCTGCGCTCGCGGCGCGCGACGGCGGAGCTTACAGATGAAGAAATGCAAAGGATGATAAGCGAAGAGGATGACCTTGAGCGGATGTACATACGCGAGGAGAATCGGCGTGCGGTGCATAGGGCGCTCGGCAGACTCAACCTGGACTACAGCCAGGTGCTGTACCTTATTTACTTTGAGGAAATGGACAACAGTGAAGCCGCAGCCGTAATGAGGAAAAGTAAACGACAGGTAGAAAATCTGATATACAGGGCAAAGTCTGCGCTCAGGTCGGAGCTGCTGAAGGAGGGATTTTGCTATGAAGGATTATATTGAAATGACAGAGGATGTCCTCTGCCGAAGCAAGAATATCATTAAAAAGAAGAAGCGCGCCGCGGCGTCATCTGTCCTCTGCCTTTGCCTTGTTGCGGTAATGGGCGCCGGAGTGTGGATGACGGGCGTGCGCAGAAATGACCCGCAGATACCGGAGGAGACGATCGCCGCAACGGATCCCGCCGTTACCGGGGACGCCGTGCCCACGGAAAGCAAGTCGGAAAGCACTCAAAAACCGGATACCTCCGCCCCCAATGACACCATCGTTCTCCCTTCAATTGATGAGTCACGGGTGCTGTGGGCAAATGAGACATCCTCGGGAGGATCAAAGGGCAACGCGGTTGCCCACCCCTATTGCACGTGGAATGGGAAATTGCTTAAGGAAAGCTTTGTAAAGGTCCTCGAATGCGACGACAACAGATACAAGGAATATGTCAGGGACGGGTATTATTTTCCGATAGCGATCACGGTCAGCGACGGCGGATTCAACCCCGCAAACGGAGCTGCTGTTTATAAATTCAGTGGTGAAAATAAGGATAAAGAAGCGTATATAAGCGCTTTCCGGAATTTTGAGAACGAAGTCTTTGATAAGCTGAGCAAATATCTTACCCAAAAAGGAATAGTAAATCAACGCGTAAGCTTTGTCGAAACATATGAGAATGACGGTGTATATGCCGGCGCATATCTTATTATTTATGTTACTGCCGATGATTTTGCTACACTTGAATTTAATGAGGTCGGCATTGAGACGGAGTGGTACGCGAAGTTCGATTGGGCAACACGCAGTATGCGTGACGGAATTTTTAATTACAGCAGAAAAGCGAATATGTAAAAAAACAAAAAGGAAGGACCGAATATTATGTGCAAAAAAATACTTTGCTGGTGTGTAGCTCTTTTGACGATTTTTTCTCTTGCCACTTTTTCAACTGATGGTGCTTTGATAGAACAAGGCGAATCATTAGAAAAAATTAAGTCCAACATAACCATGCACCCGGGGCGCAAGCCCCGGGTGCATGGTTCGTTTATTTGGTTTGTTTACATACCGTACCATCTTTCGCCGATGCTGAGATCGACCGTGAGCGGCACGGAGAGCTTTACCGCGCCCTCCATCTCCTCGCGGAGGATGGTTGCGGCTCTTTCGGCGTCCTTCTTTGAGGCTTCAACGATCAGTTCGTCATGCACCTGGAGTATCAGTGCGGCATCAAGTCCTTCGGCGGCTATGCGGCGGCTCACACCGAGCATGGCGAGCTTTACTATATCGGCGGCGCTCCCTTGTATAGGACTGTTCATCGCCACACGCTCGCCGAATTTGCGCTGCATGGCGTTGTGACCTGATATTTCGGGTATATATCTGCGTCTGCCGAACAGCGTTGTCACATATCCCTTGCAGTGCGCCTCCGCAACTATATCCTTAAGATATGCGGCAACATCCGGATATGAAGCAAGGTAGCTTTCGATATATGCGCGCGCCTGCTTTACAGGGATGCCGAGGTCTCCGGCAAGAGAAAAATCGCCTATGCCGTACACTATGCCGAAGTTGACAGCCTTGGCGCGCTTGCGCAATTCGGGTGTGACGTCCTCGGGCGCGATGCCGAAGACGGCAGCCGCCGTCGAGGTGTGGATATCCGCGCCGTTCGTGAACGCATCGATCATAGCCTTATCGCCCGAAATATGAGCGAGAAGACGCAGCTCTATCTGTGAATAGTCGGCATCTATCAGTACGCGCCCCGGCGCGGCGAGAAAGTACTTGCGCAACTCGCGCCCCTCGTCGGTTCGTATCGGAATGTTCTGAAGGTTCGGCTCCGCCGATGAAAGCCTGCCTGTCGCGGTGCCTGTCTGCTTGAACAGGGAGTGTATCCTGCCGCCGTCGTCCGCCACCTTGAGAAGCCCGACGACATATGTGCTGTACAGCTTTGTCAGCTTGCGGTATTCAAGCACATCGCGCACGATCTTGTGCTCCGGCGCGAGCTTTTCAAGTATATCCGCATTCGTCGAATATCCCGTTTTGGTCTTCTTGCCGTAAGGCAGTGAAAGACGCTCAAAAAGCACCTCGCCGAGCTGCTTCGGCGAATTTATATTGAATTCAACGCCTGCCTCCGCGCATATTTCAGCCGCAAGTGCGGCTGATTTTTTTGAAAGCACCTCGCCGTATTCCGCAAGTCCCGCGCGGTCTATAAGAAAACCGGTTTCCTCCATGTCGGCAAGCACTGCAGCGAGCGGCATTTCTATTTCGTTGAACAGTCCGGAGGAATTCACCTCGCAGAGCTTTTTTTCAAGCACAGGCTCCATGCGGAATATCGTCTCCGCATCGCTCCCGCCGGCGACGTCGAGGTACTGTGCGGAAAGGGAAGAAAGATCAAAATTCCCCTGCGGATTCAGTACATACGCGGCAAGCATCACGTCCGATCCCGCGCCACGCGTATTTTTTGTGCCGGAAATGCGGTCAAGCTGCTCATATATTGACTTGCAGTCATAGCAAATGTAGCCGCGCGCCGCGCTTACGGCGGCTGCGGACTCACGGTCGGCAGGGACGGTCGCCAGCACGTCTCCGTCAAAGGTGCTGAAGTTCTCGCCGTCAAAGGCAAGCGCAACGGGCTTTTCGGCTGAGGCGCGAAGCGCCGCAAAAAAGTCGTCGCGGCTGCCTGTCCGCGCGGCGGGCGTATCAGGTGACGGAGCGGGAACTGCGGCAGCCTCCGGCAGGTCGAGCCGCGCAAGCAGCTTTGTGAATTCGAGCCTTGTAAGGAGCGCGCGTATTTCATCGGCATCCGGCTTTCCGTTGCCGAGCATATCGAGCGAAGGTATACCCGGTACCTCGCGGTATATGCGCGCAAGCTCAAGCGAGAGGAAGGCGGAGTCCCTGCCTGCCGTCAGCCTTGCCGCAACGGACGGCGTGACGCCACTGCCCGGCTCGGAATATCCGCGATAAACGCCGTCCAGCGAGCCGAACTGCGCTATCAGTTTGACGGCTCCTTTTTCTCCTATACCGGGAACGCCCGGAATGTTGTCCGACGAGTCGCCCATTATGGCTTTCACATCAACGAATACATTTGACGGGACGCCGTATTCCGCAAGGAATCTTGCCTCGTCAAAAAGAACGTTCTCCTTGTTTGTGGCAAGCACGACGGACGTTTTGTCGCTTATCAGCTGGAGCGAATCGCGGTCTCCGGTGAAAATGAACACGCGCGTGTCGCCGTCAGCCTCGCCCATTGCGGCAAGCGTGCCGAGAATGTCGTCCGCCTCGTAGCCTTCTGTTTCTATAACGCTGAAGCCGAGAGCGCGGCAAAGCTCGTGCGCGGTGGGGAGCTGAGCGGCAAGCTCTTCGGGCATGGGCTTTCTGCCTGCCTTGTAGCCGTCGTATCTTTTGTGCCGGAAGGTTGGGGCTTTCATGTCAAATGCCACGGCGCACCTTTCGGGGGAGAGGTCGGAGAGCTGACGCATCAGCATATTTGCCATTCCGTAAAGTGCGTTTGTGGGAAATCCGTCACGTGTTGTGAGAGGCCTTATCCCGTAAAAAGCGCGGTTGAGAATGCTGTTGCCGTCCACGGCGAGAAGTGTTTTCATTTTTATGACTGTTCCTTTCTTTGCATTTGTGCCGCATTTGTGCCGTTTTTCTTTGCTTGCAAAGAAAATTCAAACGTTTGGTTTATAAA
This sequence comes from uncultured Anaerotruncus sp., assembly GCA_958427275.1. Taxonomy (GTDB): domain Bacteria; phylum Bacillota; class Clostridia; order Oscillospirales; family CAG-272; genus CAG-390. Next base: position 555 of record CAUABN010000129.1, on the reverse strand, counting down.
TATAGTATACCACTCTTTTGTGATCCGGTCAAGAAAAAAACGCGTGCAAATCGCCCGGTGTGCATAATTCGCTATTGAAAAAAAGTGTGCGTTGTGGTATAATGTATCTGTGAAAATTTATATTGCGGCAGAGTATTGAATCATGCTGCAAAAAAATCAGGGAGGTGTAGTGTTATGTCCGAAAATCGCAACACAGTAATTACGATAGCCCGTCAGTACGGAAGCGGCGGCAGAGAGGTCGGCATGCGTCTTGCCGAGGCGCTTGGTATAAAGTCTTATGACCGCGAGCTGATAACAATGGCGGCTCAGAAGAGCGGAATGTCAAGCGAGATACTCAATCACGCCGATGAAAAGGCGACAAACAGCCTGCTTTACACGCTCGCGCTCGGCTCATCCTATTACGGTGCGGCGTCCATCGGTACCGATGTGCCGATAAACGATAAGCTGTTCATCACCCAGTCGCAGATCATACGCGATCTTGCAGCCGAGGGGCCGTGCATCATCATAGGCAGATGTTCGGATTATGTCCTCCGTACCAATCCGGCGCGCTTTTCC
>CAUABN010000128.1:0-4878 GCA_958427275.1 uncultured Anaerotruncus sp. | reverse complement strand
GACGGTTCGGCGGACTCGCCCTTCGTATACGCCAATATAATAAACCTCAGCACGGGACGCAATGTCTCGCAAAAAAAGATCTATTCCGACTTCGGCGAGATCAAAAAACTGTTTGAGGCGGATCGCTTCAGGCAGATAAGCGGCATGGACAGGCTCACCTCATCCATTTCGCTTGCGGACATGATGTCACAGTACGCGATGTACGAGCTTTACAACACATATCCGGACACATATTTCACCCCGAAGGACCTTGTGATAGTGATAGAGCTGAATCGCAACCTCGGCGGCTTTGCGGAATTTTCGATCCCGCTTGCCGATGTAAACGCTTATCTTTCGATGAGTCCGACCAAATAAAAAAACGGAGCATAAAATGTCAAAACCCGTAATTGCAATAGTAGGAAGACCCAATGTGGGCAAAAGCACGCTTTTCAACAAGCTGATAGGCGAGCGCCGCGCGATAGTTGAGGACACCCCCGGCGTGACCCGCGACCGTATATACGGCGAGACCGAATGGCGCGGCGTAAAAATGACCGTTATCGACACCGGCGGCATTGAACCCAAGACAGATGACGTTATCCTTGCGCATATGCGCATGCAGGCTGAGATAGCCATAGACACCGCGGACGTGATAGTGTTTCTCTGCGATGTACGCACAGGTCCCACCGCCGACGACCGCGAAATAGCCGTTATGCTGAAAAAAAGCCGCAAACCGGTGGTCGTTGCGGTAAACAAATGCGACAGCGTAGGCGCGACGCCGCCCGAGTTTTACGAGTTCTATGAATTCGGATTCGACAGCGAGCTTGTAGCGCTCTCCTCGGTGCACGGCACCGGCACCGGCGACCTGCTTGACGAGATATATGCGCTTCTGCCCGAGGGAGAAGCGGGCGAGGACCCCGACGAGGGCATAAAGGTCGCTGTGATAGGAAAGCCTAATGCGGGAAAATCCTCTCTCGTCAACCGCATCTCGGGCGCGGAGCGTATGATCGTTTCCAATATTCCCGGAACGACGCGCGACGCGATAGACACCCGCGTGGTAAACAGCTTCGGCACCTACACCTTTATCGACACTGCGGGCATCCGCCGCAGCGCGAAAATAAAGGACAGCGTTGAAAAATATTCGGTCCTCCGCGCGCACACCGCAGTGGAGCGCGCCGACGTATGCCTTATCATGATAGACGCGGGCGAGGGCATCACCGAGCAGGACGAGAAGATCGCCGGCATTGCTCACGAGGCGGGCAAGGCTTCCGTGATAGTGGTCAACAAATGGGACTCTATCGCCAACAAGGACAACTCGACCGTGCGCGATTTCGACAACAAGATCCGCATAGCGCTCTCGTACATGACCTACGCGCCGATAATGTATGTCTCGGCTCTCACGGGACAGCGCATCACCAACCTGTTCGGTCAGATAAATGCGGTGTACTCATCATCCGTCATGCGCATATCCACCGGAATGCTCAACGACGTACTGCGCGAGGCTGTGACGCGCGTTCAGCCGCCCACGGACAAGGGCAAGCGCCTGCGCATTTACTATATGACGCAGACCTCGGTCGCACCGCCGACATTTGTTATCTTCTGCAACAGCGCCGAACTGTTCCACTTCTCCTATCAGAGATATATCGAAAACTGCCTGCGCGACACCTTCGGCTTTGCCGGAACGCCCATAAAGCTTATAATCCGCGAAAAGGGCGACGACGCGCAGTGATTCCAAGAGGAAACCCATATGTTTATTGACAGAATAAAAATCTACGTAAAAGCCGGAAACGGCGGCAACGGCGCCGTTTCCTTCAGACGTGAAAAATACGTCTCGCACGGCGGTCCCGACGGCGGAGACGGCGGAAAGGGCGGGAGCATCGTCTTTCGCGTTGATCCCGGAAGCAACACCCTGCTTGCCTTCCGCTACAAGCGCAAATTCGTTGCGCAGAATGGCGGAGACGGCTCCGGGCGAAAGTTCCACGGCGAGAGCGCGGACGATCTTTTTATCCCCGTGCCGCCCGGAACGCTTTTGCGCGACCCGGAGACTGAAAAGATAATCCACGATATGTCAGAGGACGGCGGAGCGGACTTTGTGCTTTGCCACGGCGGACGCGGCGGCTGGGGGAACCGTCACTTTGCCACGCCCACAAGACAGGTCCCCATGTTTGCCAAAAACGGCTCGCGCGGCGAAGAGCGCGAGGTCGTGCTTGAGCTGAAAATGCTGGCGGATGTCGGACTTATCGGATATCCGAGCGTTGGCAAATCATCGCTCCTCGCCCGCATAAGCGCGGCACGCCCCAAGGTAGCCGACTATCATTTTACAACGCTCTCCCCCATGCTCGGAGTCGTTCCCGCACCTGCGGGCGAGGGCGCAGGCTTTGTTGCTGCAGATATCCCCGGACTTATAGAGGGCGCGGCTGAGGGCGCAGGACTCGGACACGCATTTTTGCGCCATGTTGACCGCTGCCGCCTGCTTTTGCACGTAGTGGACATCGCCGCGACCGAATACCGCGATCCTGTTGAGGACATAAAAATAATAAACGGCGAGCTGGAACGGTACAGTCCCGAGCTTGCCGGGCGTCCGCAGATAATCGTTGCCAACAAAATCGACGCGCTTGACCGCGAGCGCGTGGACATTCCCGCTTTCGAACAGTACGTTGCCGCTCTCGGCTGCCCGCTCGTATACATCTCCGCCGTTACCGGCGAGGGCGTGGACGAACTTATCCGCCTCACGGTGCGCGAGCTTGCCAAGCTGCCGCCCATAAAGGTGTACGAGCGCGAGTACGAGCCGGAGGATGCATATGTCGGCGGCGGACGCGAAACGACCATAAGACGCGAAAACGACACCTTCTACGTTGAGGGCGAATGGCTGTTCAACCTTATGGGGCAGATAAACTTCAGCGACTACGAATCGCTGAACTTCTTCCAGAAGGTACTGCGCCGCAGCGGTGTTTTTGACGAGCTTGAAGCATGCGGCTGCACTGACGGCTGCACCGTATCGATATACGATTTCGAATTTGAATACGTAAAATAAAACAAACAATCCCGGAGGTACCTATGAACATCTGGCATGACATCGACCCCGCAATGATATGTCCCGAAAATTTTTCGGCTCTTATCGAGATCCCACTCGGCGGAAAATGCAAGTATGAGCTTGACAAGCGCACCGGCATTCTTCGTCTTGACCGCGTTCTCTACACCTCGACACACTACCCCGCGAATTACGGATTCATCCCACGCACCTATGCCGACGACGGCGACCCGCTCGACGTACTGGTCATAGGCAATGAGCCTATCTACCCCATGACGCTGGTGCAGGTATATCCCATCGGCGTAATGCGCATGATAGACGGCGGCAGACTTGACGACAAGATCATTGCCGTTCCCTTCTCCGACCCGAACTACAACATGATAACCTCCATCGACGACCTTCCGACGCACATTTTTGATGAAATAATGCACTTTTTCTCGGTCTACAAGCAGCTTGAAAACAAGCAGACAGCGGTAAAGGAACTTTACTGCACCGATGAGGCGAAAAAGATCATCGCCGAGGCGATGGAAGGCTACAAAAAGAAATTCCCCGAAAGAGCGTAATAAAAGCAGTCAAAAGCATTGCCCCCGGGCTGCCGCACATATGTGCGGCAGCCCGGGGGCTTATATCCGGAGACTCCGGAAATTATTTTAGATCTTTATGCCGGCGATGACGCTGCGGAGCGACTCGGCGCTCTTATGCAGCAAAGCCATTTCGGAATCGGTAAGCTTGGGAAGGACTCTGCCGTGCACGCCGCCCTCGCCGATTATATTGATGAGCGAAATACATACATCGTCTATACCGTAATCACCGTCAAGCATAGCCGAGACGGTCATCGTGGTGTCGATACCGCCGAGCACCGCGCGGCAGATATGACATACCGCAATGGAAACGGCATAGAACGTGGCTCCCTTGCGCTGAATGACACGGGCACCGGATTTACGCACATACTCCTCGACCTCGGAATGCTTCAGCGTGGGCGACAGCGCATCCACTGCGGGAACACCATCAACATTGGCAAGCGAGGAGCGGTACTCATCGACCGGAACGTTTGAAATGTTGGCAAGCGACCACGGGATAAAGGAGGAATCTCCGTGCTCGCCGAAAACGTATGCATGAACGTTCTGCTGGTTTATCGAATAGAACTCGGAAAGTCTTGCGCGCAGACGTGCGGTGTCAAGTATCGTGCCCGAACCGATGATACGCGATGCGGGCAGTCCTGAACATCGGATAAACGTGTATGTGAGAATATCAACGGGGTTGGAAACGATAATATATACCGCCTCCGGCGCATATGCGACGATGCGCGGAACTATGCTTTTTGTGATGTCAACGTTTGTCTGAGCGAGGTCAAGACGCGACTGACCGGGCTTGCGTGCAATTCCGGATGTAAGTACAACGATATCCGAACCTGCGGCATCGCGGTAGTCACCGGCGTATATCGTGCAGGGAGAGCAAAATGGTATTCCCTGACGGATGTCGAGCGCCTCGCCGAGTGCCTTTTCGCGGTTGATATCTATCATAACTATCTCAGATGCAATGCCTGTGACGGCAAGAGTGTACGCCACAGTCGAACCAACGCTTCCCGCGCCTATCACCGTAATTTTGTTCATGATCCTTCCTGTCCTTTGTATCTTTAAAAAGAATTATATGTGTTAAAATTTTGTCACTTTATTGTATCACAAAAGCAGGAAAAATTCAATAATGAAAAGCAACAAAATTTTCAATCACAAGTGAAATTCATTTGCATATAGTGTCATTCTGTGCCGATTCGGGACGCGTGTCATGCTCCTCGCGCCTTATTTTTATCAGCATCCGCGTTTTTTCGGCACGGACTCCGTGTATTTCGACCGAAAAATCAAGCAGCATCC